>CAZQEZ010000069.1:0-23263 GCA_964592475.1 uncultured Roseivirgaceae bacterium | reverse complement strand
CAGGGTCAAAACCAACCACCGGATTATTCCCCATCCCTACATACGGGCTGGCAAATTGCCGTGCCGGGTCCACGCTCATCCACCTACCTATCAGCGGGTCATATGCCGATGAATCGGCACAGGCTATACGTGCTTCAAAATTATTCCACCTGGGCTTTTACCATTGGTTGGACAGTTGGAACTAAAATAGTAACAGCTTTGGGTTTTGTAGTACACCTGTAGGCTCGGGGTTTTGTCATTGTGGAAGGGGCAGTTTAACCGAGGTGTTTGTCCGGCTTCAGATTATAATGGTCCAGTACCTGGGCCAATGTGAGCTGCTGTTTGATTTCCTGTATTTCCATATTAAAAAAAAATTATTAGACCGAATACGGGTCAAATATACTTTATAGAAATTTTTAATCAAAACTTATGCAACTTTTTTAACTCACATAAGGTTCTTATATTTGTCTATTCCCAATAAAACAGGGTTCTTGTAACTCTTATAAGTGTTTTTATTATGAGTACATTCGGAAAAAAATTAGCTGAGCTTAGAAAGGAATTGAAGATGTCGCAGGGAGAGTTGTCTAAACTACTCAACACTTCAACTTTTGTGATTGGAAGGTATGAACGTGATGAGATGACCCCTTCTATAGAGGTGGCCAAAAAAATTGCTTCTATCCTAAATACTACAGTGGGTTATCTTCTCGGTGAGACAGAGGATGATCAACTATTTAAAGACCCTGGCATGTTGCAAAGGCTTAAAGAACTCAGTCAGCTCCCTAAGAATGACAAGGAACATATCTTATATGCATTGGATGGATTGCTACAAAATGTAAGAACTAAAAAGGCATTTGCCTAATCATTATGAAAGAAATAACGCTTAAAATACCTAACAAAAAATTCCGGTTCTTCATGGAACTGATCAAAAGCCTGGGGTTCGTAAAGGTGGAAAATGAAAGAGATTCTAAAGAAAGCCTCTATGATCCTGAGTTTGTGGCCAAGATCAAGCAAAGTGAGAAAGAATTTGAAGAAGGCAACTACACTACTGTAGAGAAGAATGACCTAAAAAACCTTCTCGGTCTGTAATGACATACCAGCTTAGTTACTCAGCACAAGCAAACAAGGATATTGACTTCCATAAAAAATCTAGCAACAAGCCTTTGCTCAAAAAGCTGCTCGTCCTGCTCGAAGAACTCACCGAACACCCTACCACTGGCACAGGCAAACCTGAACAGCTAAAACACAACCTCGCTGGCTATTGGTCTCGAAGGATCAACCAGGAACACCGGCTCGTTTATAAAATCCTGGATGATAACATTGTCAGGATCTATTCCGCTAAAGGGCATTATTGAAAAAGCCCCGGTCTCCCGAGGCCTTCCCAACTATGTTAGTTTTCCTTCCTTAATACCTTTTTCTAAATCTCTTTAAGTAATCGTCTTAGGCATACTCGCTCCCGATGCAAGATCGGGACAGGCAATGATACTCTGGTATCCGAAGCAGTAGCTGTCCTTTATATTTCCAGCCATGGCCAGGCCAAAGGGGTAATAGTCGGCAGTAGAAGTATTTTACCTCCATCGTCTTTGATGATTTCAATTTTGATGTCGTCGATGTAGAATGAACCACCGGGCTGATACAATTTAAAGATTATGTTGTGATAACCTGCTGTTGTCGCCTTCTCGGTTTCAATTGTAAATTGCTGCCACGCATCACTTTAGAAGTGGCCTTGTCACAAACTGGTTTTCAAATAGCCTACACCACAATTGAAAGATCTATTGTAAAAGGATATCTTCATGTTTTCTACCAATTTTGCCATGAAGGTTGAACGGCCGGGTGAAATATTTTATCCAATAAATTTAATTTTTTAATAATAAGCTTTTTAAGATATGAATTATAAACCATATAATATTTTTTTGACCAAATATGTAAATCATAATGGAACTTGTAGTTTCCATTATGAGAAGTCAGATATGGAACCTATTGGAATCTGTCAATGATTTTGTTTAGAGTTTCTCAATCCACTTTTTTACCTAAAGGTAGATTCTTAAAAATCTGGTAATGTTCAGCAATTACCCCACCATCTTCTTCACTAAGTTCTTTAAAGTAATCTCCATCCTGCCAACCTATTAATGAAACCTTAAAATCATCTTCATTACCTAACAAATAGTCGATTTTTATACTACAGTGATTATTATCTATGTTCAATTGCTCCATAATTAATTACCTAAATAATTTCCATAATGGATTTAACGGATTTAATGGTAATTCTTTACCACGCATAACTACATGCCAAGGTTTTTGAATTGAGCTTAACCCCATTTGCTCTTTGTATAACTTTGGGTATACCTTCAACGCCTTTTTCTATTCTGAAATTCCCTTTGAAAAGATTTACAAGTTGTCTTCTGGATGCTTGCTGATAGATAGCACCTTGCAATCCACCAGTATTGGTGGCTAAACTTATTGCCCCAAGCATTTCCCCTGCTCCAATAATTGCTAAAGGAACACTAACTGTCACAATAGTTTATCCGCGCTATTTATTTCTACAATTTTCGTTTCTCCTGTTTTTGTGTTATGATAAATATCATCATCCACTCCCCATCAGGATCAACTCCATTTACTGGATTATTCCCCATCCCTACATAAGGGCTGACAAATTCCCCTGCCGGGTCACGCTCAGCCACCTGCCAATCGCTGGGTCGTACAATCTTGCTTCAAATGAGTTCCATACACTTCTTGACCCGTCTCGTCCTCGCTCCCGATGCAAGATCTAAACAGGTTTAGCAGAATTACTAACCACCCGCATTAAGCATTTGCGATTGTAAATATTTACCTTCAAGATTTTTTCAATCATAAGCATCTGCTTACACGAGAAAAAATCCTGAAGGTATAATAAATAATTTTAGAATTTTACTCCGAAGAGCTGCTGTCTGCTTCCGGTGTGGATACTTCCGATCCTTTATTCTTCACATACCTATCCAGCCATCTATCTTGCTCCCACAGCATGTGTAATATACTTTCTTTGGCTCGATAGCCATGACTTTCCTTGGGCAGCATTACCAAACGAGCGGTGGCCCCCAAGCCTTTCAAAGCGTTGAAGTAGCGCTCACTTTGCAAAGGATAGGTACCACTGTTATTGTCAGCTTCACCATGAACCAGCAGTAGCGGCGTCTTCATTTTATCAGCATGCATAAAAGGCGACATGCTATAGTACACTTCCGGTGCTTCCCAGTAATTACGCTCTTCGCTTTGGAAACCAAAGGGGGTAAGCGTACGGTTATAGGCGCCACTGCGTGCAATACCGGCAGCAAATAAATTGCTGTGCGACAACAAGTTGGCTACCATAAAGGCACCATAACTATGGCCACCCACGGCAACCCGGTTTTTATCAATGTAGCCCATTTCATCCACGGCATTGATAGCGGCATAAGCATTGGCAACCAGTTGCTTTCTAAAGGAATCATTTGGCTCTTCTTCTCCCTCTCCTACTATCGGGAAAGCAGCATCATCCAGCACCACGTAACCCTTGGTAAGCCAGTATAGCGGCGAACCATACCAAGGATAGGTAAACTCATTGGGGTTACTGGTTACTTGTGATGCACTACTCTTGTCTTTAAATTCACGAGGATACGCCCAAACGATCATCGGCAACTTTTCCTTGTTTTCTTTGTCGTAGCCAACTGGTAAGTAAAGCGTTGCGTCCAATTCCAGGCCATCATCGCGCTTATATGTGATTACTTCTTTGTGTACATCCTGTAGACTTTTAAAGGGATTTTCGAAGTCGGTAATTTGGGTTAGTTTATCGTTCTTGTTGATGTTGCGCACGTAATAGTTAGGATACTTGCTACTGGATTCTATCCGTACTAATATTTCTCCTTTGTTGATATCAATAGCCTCCTGTAGAGATTCTAGTTTATCAGTATAATCTGATTGATAAAGTCGCTCTGTTTCCAATGAGGTCAAACTTAGTTGATCTACGAAAGGAAATTGACCTTTCTCACTAAATCCTTCTCCCATCAAATAAAGACTATTGTCATCTATGGCCAGCACTGGTTTATTAAATTCGTTTTTAGCTGTTACGTAACTTCCGGGGTCACTGTATCTGTCCTGATAATTTCTGTCAAATAATATTTTAGCTTCCTTTTCCGGGTTTGATGGGTCAATCAGGTAGTTTTTAGTGTTTCGGGTATTCCACCAGTAATCAATTACAACTGCTACATTGTCGCTACCCCAGTAAACGCCGGCGTAGCGATTGGTAGTTTTGAATAGTGATTCTCCTTCGCCATCAAATGGCGCATCTAATAAAAATAATTCATCACGATGGTCAACTTCTATTTCCGGATCTCCTTCATCCAAAGCCTTTACATAAATCAGGGTAGATGGTTTATCATTTCGCCAGCTCATGTTTCGGCGACCGGTTCTTTCAGCCATAAATCCTTTAGGCATCACTTCTTGCAAGGGTACATCATTTACTTGCTGTATTAGCTCACCTTTACTATCGTAAATATTGGCTTCAAATGGAAATCGATAGTATGGCACCAGGTAAGAAAACGGTTTTTTAATTGTGCTGATCATTAGGTACTCCCCATCGGGCGAGAAAGTGACGTCATCGTACATTGCAGAGGCCAGAAACTCTGTTGCTTTACCATCAAGGCTTACTTTATATAATTCCGATAATGCCAATTGCTCAAAATTATGCTCATCATTTCTGTTCTTAAGCAAGTCTTGATAAGTTCTATTTTGCGCTTTTTCTCCCTCACTTAATGAAATAGTAGGACCATCGGGCACGGCTTCACCGGTGTTAATCAATGGTTCTCTTTTGCTGGAAAGCATTTTCACCAACAATGCACTATTATCTGCAAACCAGTCAATCGGGTTACCCATATTGGCATTTACTTTTGGCTCAGTAAGTTTGGTCACTTTGGCTTCGGCAATATTTAGCAGCCAAACTTCCACACCTTCGGTAGTGGTATTAGTGAGTGCTATCATCTCTTGATTTGGCGACCAGCGAAAATTTGCCAATCGAGCATTTTCGGGCAGACCCTGCACTTTCATCACATCATCTCCCATGGCTTTTTTCAACTCCACGTTATTGTAATAAGTGGTGCGGCTGCCAATATTGGTTTTTGGATTAATGCGTAATCCTGCCAGTCTCATTTCATCTTCAGAAAGCTCTACAATCGATTTATACTGGTCTCTGTAGAGCATTACCATGTATTCACCTTTATCATCCAACAATACAGAAGGAGCCAAAGGTGCATCCACCAAGGTTAAAATTTCCTGAGGTGGCTTTTGATAGGTTAGTTTTTCCTGTGCGTAAGCAAAATAAGTTAATAATATTGCTAATGCACTTATCCATGTTTTTTTAATCATACTTTATTAGATTTAATTCAATATTTGTACAAAATAAATTACAAATTCTTATTCAAATATAATACACTTAGGATGCCCTGAGTAGGTATAAACCTATCAGAGGTTGTATTTTGCTATAAAAGGTATATCCAATTCGTAAATCACCTAATTTGCCGCATTAAATAATCAGTAACTGCCAGTGCAGCACTTCTCCCCGAAGCCATGGCTGCATTAAGGGAACCATTGAGTAAGTAATCACCGGCTAAAAAGATGTTTTCAAAGATTTTTGTTTCACTGGCATACATGTCGTAATGCAGGTCATTTATCTTCGGAAGAGCGTTTTTGATATAAAAGGTTTTCAGGTAACTGAATGCATCGGCCTCATAACCAGATATTTCCGAAAGTTCATGAACAACCTTAACCTGCAGATCTTTTTCAGAAATATTATCAATACCGTTAACCGAGACAGATAAAAGCGCCTTACCATTATTGGCATAACTGGGGGCTGCATCGGAAATGAATGTTAAATTGTTGATCAGTTTCCCATTTTTGGGTAGCAGGCCAATCAAAGGTTTTCCTATAAAAGACTTCTCTACCTCAAAATACAAATTGGTTACCTGCTGATAGCCAGGAAATTGACCCTGCATTTTCTTCAAAATTTTATCGGGCTGGGTAGCAATAATCACGGCATCAGCGGTAAGCACATTTCCATCATCCAGTTCCACCTTTTTGTCTTCTACGGCCACTACTTTAAAGTTGAAGAGAAAATCAGTTTTCTGCAATTTGCTTTTCAATTGCCAGGGTATAGCTTCCATACCATCAGAGGGAATGGCAGCATGGCCTTCACTAAACATCTTAAAAACAAACTCAAACATTCGGCTACTTGTATTCAACTCACTTTCTAAAAAAATACCGCCTAAAAATGGTTGAAAAAAATTTTTAATAATCTGTTCCGAAAATCCGTAGCTTAGCAAATAAGCTTTTGTGGTCATTTCCGTTCGACTAAAAATTGCTGACAAACTATCTTTTTTTAGTCTTTGCGAAAGCTTAAAAATCTTCAATTTATCTTGAAAACTGCCCGCTTTAGAAAATAAAGTAGCGAAAGCCTGGCTTGGTTGCCGCATAGGGTCTGACAATCTTATTTGCTTTTGGCCTTGGAAAATAAGAGCGCCAGGTTTGAAAAACTTCAATTTTAATTGATCGTAATCCAAATATTTTTTAGCCTCAGGATAGGCAGTGAGCAACACTTGAAAACCATGATCCAATTGATATCCTTGAAAAGAATCGGTTTTCACTCTACCCCCTACCCTGTCAGTACTTTCTACAATTAAGGGTGCAATATTCTGCTTTTCAAGCTCGATCGCGGCAACCAGGCCTGCCACACCTCCTCCCACGATAATTACTTTATGATCTGCCATTTACTTTAATTTATTGATTAGCAACAATCATTTAACCTTTAAGTTTGAATAGGATCCCAAATTATTGAAAATCGCGTAAACGGTATTTTACACCAGCCATCAAATTAGCTCCTGGTAATGGATAGCCCCGGTCAATTTGATATTCTTGATCAAGTAAATTATTGGCTTCCGCGAATATGGAAAGGTCATTAATTAGCGCGTAACTGGCTCTGAAATTAAGTAATGTATAGTTTTCCAATGGAGCTTCACGATCTACGGGCTCCATAACAGCCCCTACCAGCAGATCATCCACAATCCTAACACCAGCCTGCATACGCCACTTTTCATTGTGGTAATCCAATTGCACGTTCAGTTGATGACCGGGTGCGTAGGGCAGTATTCTTGTCATATCCAGGTAAGAATAATTGGCAGTCAAGTTCAATCCTTTGCTTAAACGATAAGCTCCGGCAAATTCAATTCCTTTATGATTAAATTCACCGGAATTGATAGTTGGCAACATTCTTCTACCCACTTGAATCAGGTTATCACCGCGAGCTATGAAACCAGTAATTTCCAAGCTTGCTTTACCATCTTGCAGTGATTGCAGGTAACTCACTTCATAGTTCCACATGCGCTCAGGACCTAAATCAGGATTGGACCATGGGAAGAAGTACAAATTGGCCAAAGCAGGGCTACGGAATCCTTTGGAAGCGGAAACTTTAAAGGTGGTAGCGGTAGTGGCGTTATAGCTGGCACCCACTTGAGGTATCCATTCCGAACCAAACATGGAATTGTTTACCATCCTAACCCCGGCGTTTAAATTTAACTTATCAATTGATTGTTGGATTAATAAATAAAAGTCTGTTTCATCGATTGACTCGTCAACGGTAAATACAGGGTTAGTGGCCTCTCCTCCAAATCTTTTATGATCAACTCCAAATGTAAAAACGTTGCCGGCAAATGGTTTGAAGTTTTGATAAAAAGTAAAACCTTGATTAATATCGTTGGAATTGAAGCCATCAGCAAACTCATGATCGCCAAAATTATAAAAAAACCGTAACGAGCCTTCCAATTTATCATGCACATTGTCTACTGAAAACGCCACTCTGCCCCTCAAAAAATCATATTTGTTATTTTCTTGTACCGGATCAGCAATAGTTCCCGGATCATAAAAATAAGAATCGCTCACATTACCATCAAGCCTCAACTTAAAATGATCATTTACCATGTAACCTACCGAGCCATAAGCACCGATAGTACTAAATTCATTGTTAGCATCCTCTCTGTGGCCATCGGTATAAACATAGTTTGCCGCAAACGAAGCGTCAAATTTTCCATTTTTCAATCCTCCTTGCGCACTGTATTGCCGGGTATTAAAGCTACCGTAGCCAACTTCGACACCCACGTGGTATCCTTGCTTTTTCTGTTTTTTAGTAATCAGGTTAATTGCCCCACCCATGGCATTAGAGCCATACAAAATAGAGGCTGGCCCGCGAATTACTTCAACCCGCTCTACATTGGTACTAAAATAGGAGTCATGTATAGGGTGACCAAACACCCCCATGAATTGCGGCTGACCGTCTACCAAAACTAGTACTCGGGTATTAGCAGGGTCACCACTGGAGCCTAATCCACGCATGCTGATACCACCACCAGAACGCGGCCCAACGCCAAAACCAACTATTCCTCTTTCATTGAGAAACAAGCCGGGAACTTTGCTACTGAGCAAGGGCAGCACATTCATGTCACCGCTTGCTTCTATCTCCTGCTCACCAACTATTGTCACACTATTAGGTATTTTAGCTTTTTCCTTTTTTATACGGGTACCCGTGATTACCACCTGGTCCAATTCATAGATGCGTGTTGTATCTTCTTGCTGAGCCAATGTTTCAATTGAAATTATCAAAAAAGATAATAATAAAGGGATTAGTCTAGTCATAATTATTCTGTTTAGGTTTCATTTACTTTCCAGGGCCAGTGAACACATGATTTTATATCACTGAAAAGCACATGGTCTGCTTTTCCTTTCAAGGCAAAAGTAATTACCTTGTGATTATTAAAATATTCCAGTACATAATTCATAGTTGTGCCAGTTACAGAGACATCATCCACCAACAATATTTTCTTGTCTAGCGCAATAGAATCCCAAGGATTAGTATCTGATAGTAAGACCGGAGAGTGGAAACGTGGATTATTAGCATCATCCCTATAATTTACTTGTGTAATATGTAATTCCACTTGATGTTGGTGCGCGATTAAACTAGCAGGCACAATACCTCCTCTGCCAATACCTACTACAACATCAAATGCCGGCCAAGCATATTCGTATATTTTTTTACTAACTTCAGCAAAAGTAATATTTACCATCGAGTGTTTAATCAATAATGGTTTATGATCAAAGATACAAAATGCTTAGGTTACTTTTTAAATTTTATCAAAATTAGATTCAATAAAGTCAAAATTAAAACCCCTGGTACTGCCGTAGAAACCGAGTTTATAAAAAAATCAATTGGCGAGATGTTTATCAGTGAAGGAATGATAATAAGCAGCAACAGCGAAAAAACTTTTACAATTAAATAGGATAAAGGTGCACTTATATACTTAAAAATTTTATCATGATTTAAAAAAAAAGCTATCACAACAAAAGCCGACATTTCAATAGTAAGTATAGTAACCAAATTGATGGTGGGATGACCCGTGATAGCATAATTTAACACGGGAGCCAAAGCAGCCGCGATAAAACCAACATGAAAACGAAAAAACAGGCTGGCAATAAAAGGCATGTAAAACATAGGAATAAACATAGCCCCCACAGGAGTGCCTTGAAAAGTTGGAAAAAAATGAATGGCAAACGGCAAAAGAAAACCAAGTGCCGTCATGGCCAAAGTGGCGAGCAACTGCGCCCTTTTTGCTATTTCCACACTTATACCTGCAACTTTTGAGTTCATGCTAAAACTTAATTTAATTCAACAACCTTTTCAATACAAATATCATAGCGAATTACTTTAATTGATTACTAAATTAGCAAAATTACAGCTTCAAACAAAAATTATAAGCCAAATTGATATTGCACCCCGGCCCTAAACCAGCGCCCTGGCATGGGCACCTCCGCCACTTCTATAAAATATGAATCGAGCAAATTATCGGCTTGTACAAACAAGCTGAACTTAGGTAAGCGATAATTCAATTTTGCATCTAATAAATGATAACCGGTTTGGTCATCTAAACCGGCCAATAAACTTTCATCGTCAAATTCGGGCCGTGAAAAATACCGGTATGCCACAGCTAAGTCAACATTTTTAATTAATTGAAAGCTGGCATTACCTACAAACTTGTGTCTGAAATGGCTTATTGCGTAACGGGAAGTAAACCTGTTATTTTGCAGGTAAGAATCGAGGTAAGTATAATTTACATTAACACCCTTTAAGTCAAAGCTTTCAGGAGATGGATTGCTCCAGGTAAGCGAGGCTTCCACCCCATTTTTTTGCACGTTAGAAAAATTTCTGGCTTGCCATATCACATCCTCATTATCCGGGTCATTTACCCAATCTATGGTATTGATTCCCTGCTGGTGAAAATAATTAAGATCGAATGTTACTCGGTTAAAATTAGTTTGAATACCAGCTTCGTAAATCCAAGCTTCACCGGGGCGTAAATCAGGATCACCAAAAGTTTTAGCCGGAGCGGAGGCATAATAAAGATCGAAAAAAGTAGGAACGCGGTAGGTTTTACCCGCGTTGGCAAAAAACCTGAGCCAGGGTGTTGCCTGAACACCTATATCTAAACCCGGAAACAACTGCCAACTATAATCCTGGTGCCAGTTGAGGTAAAAGCCGGGAATAACATCAAAAACGCCCCATTCAAAATGATGATCCAGAAAAAACCCGGCATTTAAGCGACTGTCATCATTGAGTAAGGGGTTAGTAGCCAATTGTTCTTCTTCAACACCTTCTATTGATTCATTTCTAATTTCAAGACCAAATCCCGTTACACCTAAATCAGAATTAAAGCTGGAATGTATTTCTCCTCCCCATACATTGGTTAAATGGACATTGTGAAAAACCTCAGGCTGGTCAAAAAACAATAGGTAATTATCTTTATTACTACGAAAATAGGCTCTGGACATGATGCTAATTTTATCACCCAATGTTCGGTTATACTCAATTGCCGCTAAAGCAGTATTTATTTTTTCTCGCTCTCTATTCATGAAATAAAAACCATTGGCCCCAAATTCACGAGCGGAATAGCCAGCTTGAATATTGAATTTGCCACCCAAAGCTTTTAGATAAGACTGGTAAAAAACGTTAGTCAAATCGTAGTCAGAATTGTAACGGTAACCATTGGATTGCTGATGGTTAATTGAAACAAATTGACCAAAATTTTCCCGACTATAGGCAATGTTTACCCCCACGCCTGAATCATAATAAGTTGTATCGGAATTACGGGAGTCACCTTGTCCTACCCCGGCAAAGCTGGACACCTGAATATAATTCTCATCAGGCACCTTAGTGATAATATTTACTGCACCGGCAAAAGCATTTTGACCAAAAATCCTGGCGCTACTTCCTCTCAGCACCTCCACTCTTTCAATAGTATTTAAATCAAAAGGCAGATTCATAAGGTGGTGACCTGTTTGTGGATCGGATAATTTAATGCCATTGAGCAAAACTAATGTTTCGTCAAAAGTACTGCCTCTAATGGAAAGATCTGCTTGCACCCCTCCCACTCCTCGGCGCCGCACATCAAGCCCTGGTACATAGCTGAGCACATCAAACAAATTATTAACAGGAATTTTTTCTATATCTTTTTTAGTAATAATGTCGATATTTTTGGCGTAATCCGAATAGGCAATTTGTAATCTGTTTTCTTGTATCACAATGTCTTGCAACTCGTATGTACGCATGGAGTCTTCTGATTGGGCTTGTGCTTGCGAAAGCAACAGCAATAATAATAAACTTACAGACAATAGTAATCTCATAACCACTTGAACATTCAAATCTTAAAATTTTCAATTTGCAAAATTAGTAAGTATTATATTCTAAACTAAGGTAATAGCAGGAAAATATATAATAACTTTATATTATCATTGCAGTGAATTATCGAAGCTGTATAGCTTTAATTGCAAATGGATGTAGTAGTGAAGGATAACTCTTGTTGATCAAATTAACTTAATCAATCACTTCTTATACACAAAAGAGGTTTGAAATAATTCCAAACCTCTTTTATAAATTATCAAACTTCAATCGTTTTTATGCAGGCATTTCCGGCAATTTCCATCCATCCCTGTAGGTATGTTTTATCAATTCATTGGCATAATCCAACGCGGGCGCAGGATCAGTCCAGGTCTTTTTAAAGGTTGGGTGACCATCGTGAATTTCAAAACCGTCTTTGATAACCGTTTTAATATTTTCACTGTTCGAAATATTGGTAAATTTCATGTTTTCACCATCCCATTCAAGTACTTTATCAAGACCTTGTAAGCGAACTGCCATCACTCCCATTACTACCATTTCGTTAAACGGGCCTGCTTCAGCAAAGTCGGAAGTTGTCGGTTTTCTACTTTCAGGGCTTTCTTTACAAGCACGTACCCAATCAGCTTCATGAGCACCCTTGTTCCAGGCCAGGCCAAGTTCTTCTTCAACTCTTCTTTCGGTTTTCGCTACATTAGGTTTATTACCAGATAAAAGCTCCGGTTGAACTCCATAGCACCCTGCATGCAGAATATCTTTAGTGCCATAGAAGAAAGTACCACCACCAGATTTGTTCGGGTTCTTGCCGGAAGGCCAGTTGTTGGGTAATTCAGGCTTAATTCCACCATCGTACCAGAATACCTCAACTTCTGGCATCTTCATTTTACCCACTTTTTCTCTTTCGGGGAAAGTAAGTTTTACTGATTGAGCATTTGGCGCGCTATCTCTTAATAATAAAGTAGAACTACCTTGTGCTTTGGTTGGGTAACCCAATTTTAAACCTTCAAATACAGGGTGCAAAATATGACAGGCCATATCGCCCAATGCTCCGGTACCATAATTCCACCATCCACGCCAGTTCCAGGGATGGTAAATTTCGTTGTAAGGCACCATTTGAGCCGGACCGGTAAATAGTTCCCAGTCTAAAGTAGAAGGCACCCAGTGGCCCTGGTCAGGAGTATTTAATCCTTGAGGCCAAATAGGACGATCTGTAAACGACTCTACTCTGGTAACTTCACCTATAGCACCGCTCCAAAGAAGCTCACAAGTTTCGGCAACTCCGGCACCGGAAGCACCCTGGTTACCCATTTGAGTAGCTACTTTGTATTTATCCGCTAATTTGGTAAGCAGTCGTGATTCATACACTGAGTGAGTCAATGGCTTTTGCACGTATACATGTTTGCCCATGGTAATAGCATTGGCAGCTACAATGGCGTGCGTATGGTCGGCAGTAGCTACTACCACTGCATCGATATCATCACCCATTTCATCGTACATTTTTCTCCAATCCCAGTAGGTTTTGGCTTTGGGGAAATAATCTGACACTCTCTTGGCATATTTCCAGTCTATATCGCACAAACCCACGATGTTTTCGCTTTCCAGGTTTTTCAAGTTAGCAAAACCCATTCCTCCTACACCTACCCCGGCAATATTTAAGGTATCGCTAGGTGCCTTATAACCCTTACCAAGGACATGCCGTGGCACGATTGTGAAGCCAGCTGCTGCTAATGCAGAGCCTTTTATGAAGTTTCTTCGTGAAACGATCTTTTTATTATTTTTTTCCATGTAAATTAGTATTTATGTTGAAGTTAAACGAATTTTCACATTGAAAATTGGATCAAAAGGATTCCAAAATTCAATTTTACAACATATTTTTTATAATTTCACGTACTTGAGGGAAAAAAATGACAACAAAAAGGGGAGAAATGATTGAATTTTAACAAAAACATAAAATCGGCTGTAGAATAAACTACAACCGACCGATATTTTAATTTTATTATAATCAAAAACACAGCTTGGTTAGTTGTGATGTAAAAATTTTTTAACAGCTTCTTCAGATGTATTTTTCAAATTGAAAATAGTATCTTTTACTTCATTATATACCTCTTTGGTGGAATAGGAAAGATCGCTAAACTCATCTTCCATTTTACTGAATTTTCTTCTAATTTTCTTTCTGGTTCGCTGGCCACTTTCGGGGGCATAAATAATACCGGACACAACCCCAATCACCAAGGCAACAATTGAAAACACGATAATATTGTTGGTCTTTTTCATAACTAATCTATTTGATTCTTTGAAACAAACAGGTGCGTTACAATTATTGTTTAATTATGCTTTATCAGGGCTGTTTATCTAGTTGTTGTAATTGATCCATTCCCTGAATATTCATTTGGGATGCTAATTTGCTTAATTTCCTTAAATTAATATTACCTACAATACTCATAAAGAAAAAATTTTGCTCTTTGCCAATAAGCATAAGTAATTCATCAATCCTTCCATCAGTTTCCTTTACCATAAACTTTAATTCTTCCTGGCTTCCTTCTGATATTTTCATCAATTCTTCATAACCTTTGCCCGATAAGCTTGTAATGGCTTCATTATACATTTTTTTACCATTTATTTTATCCGAAGACAAAATCCTTAAACCTTTTAATTCTTTAGCCATGTTCTGCATTTCCTGTTCCTGGTCTTCCGCTACTTCAGAAAACATTTCAAACATTCGACCACTCACATATATGGAGGTGAACTTATCATCATCAAGATATTTATTAAAAAATTTACTTATGGCATCATCCTGCGCATTTGCTGAAAAGCCTGTAGCAAACACCAAAAATGTGATAATCAACTTTTTCATTATTTTAAATTTTTATTTTCCTTTATTATATTTTGAGCACTATCCATCTTGCTAAGGCTTTCGCTGGCATGCAATTTACCTCTATTTAAGTTTACGGAAATCATGAGTAGCGCTTTTTTAGTCTCTTTATATGCCTGCTGAGGATCGTTAATGGTTACGTGATTTTTATCGTTTACAACGGCATCCGGCCTTTGCCAAAAGACAATCCAACCTACGGTAAATACGATTATGATTGAAGCTGCAATTTTTAAAGGTTGGTTAAGCTTTTGCCACCAGCCAATATTTTCATTATTCTTTATTTTAGCAATTATATGCTGGTCAAAATCCTCATTAAGCATGGCATTATCAGCAAATGATTTACTTTCGGCTATTTGTTGAAATAATGGTTTGTATTGTTTTAAATGCTCAGCTACAACTCCATAACAAAAGTAATTCCTCAGCTTTTCTTCTTCTTGTAAGGAGGAGTTTGCCTGCCAATATTTTTGAAGTAAATGTTCTATTTCTTTATAATCCATACGATTCCGTATTTTGCAATTTATCTTTTAAAAACCTTCTGGCCCGGTGAAGATACACTTTTACCTGGCTCATATCAAGGGCAGCTATATCACATATTTCTTGATAACTATGTCCGGAAATATCTCTCAACTGAAATACCAAACGTTGCTTTTCAGGTAATAAGGCGATGAATTCTTTAAGCTTTTGCATGGTATCATTTATTGCTACATTTTCATAAGGCGACTGTTCATATAATTGAATGTCCACATCTACCTTCATTTTAGATGCGATGTATTGCTTGGATTTAAGCTTGTCCAGACAAAGATTTTTAACCATTGTCATACACCAAGCTTCCATATTTTGATAATCCTGCATCGATTCCTTTTTATTCCATATTCTTAAAAAAACCTCTTGCACAATATCTTTTGCATCATCCTCATCTAGCAAATAACGAAGTGCAAAACGGTAAAGCTTATTTTTTACCGGTAAAACCCTATTTTCAAAATCTTCCAGGTACATATTTCTTAAGCCAAGACGAAAGATAAACACAATTGTTACTCTAAATTTTCAAATATTTCAATAATTTTGTTGCATTGAAATTAATTATTTGTAAGTTATCCTTTATAGCGATAGTCCATTCGTATATAATGATTGTAAACTAAATTGCTAAACATGATTTAAAAATTAGCGAGTTTACTTTTATTTTATTAAGTAATTAACTAACTTAAAAAAAATCTTCATTTGCACCTTAGATCATGGGAGATTATTTTCAAATACAATATAAGTTTAATTCATACCCCGGGGTTTTTGATGAAACCAAATTTATCACTACCTACAGGGGAGATATTTATAATGAAGATGAAAATGGCTTTGCCTGTGAAAAAATTGGTAAAACAGAAATAATTCATGTGCAGTTGATGTTAGCTGCTGAATGTGGATACATAGCAGAAGAAATATTTGAATCTCAGGAAATTTTAAACGAGGTGGGCAGGTCCACTTTTGATACCAGTTCATATTCGCCTAAGCAAGATATTTTAGATTATTACGATACTTACACTCCGCTAATTTTCCCAGATTTATGCATAATCAGTCGCCTGGAACTTCTTCCCGAATGGCGAGGTAATGGCTTGGGTCGTTTGATTTTAAAAGATATTTATAATCGCTTCAGGCACGGAATGGGGTTAATAATTGCCAAAATGAATCCTATTCAATTTAGAGACCTATTGCTTATCGATAAAGATAGGGAATGGTTTAACATGATGAAAATGGATAAAATGGCGAAAGATTATGAAGCTGCCTATTTCAAATTAAAAGGTTTTTTTAAAAATGCTGGCTTTGACCACATAGAGGGTTATGATGATTTAATGTTTCTTAATCCATTGGCAGAAAATAAATTGATGGATGAAATTGAGGATTAATAATAGGGCTCAGAAATGAGAAAGAGGCGAGAAAAAAATTGATTTAATAATTTTTAACTTTTTAATTAGAAGTAGTATGAGTAAGAAAAATAAAAAGAAAAGAGATGGGGTAGTTTATTCTACAAATTCTAATTTTGATTATCAATATGATCAACCACAGGAAGAAGAAACTGTGCCTCCTCAGCAACAAAACCTTAAAGTGATACTGGATAAGAAATCCCGAGGAGGTAAGCAAGTGACGCTTGTAGCCGGTTTTGTTGGTTCAGATGATGATCTGAAAGATTTAGGAAAATTATTAAAGTCAAAATGCGGCGTTGGTGGTTCTGCGAAAGAAGGAGAAATATTAGTGCAAGGTGATCATCGGAATAAAGTAGTGCAAATATTATTAGATCAAGGATACAAGGCGAAAAAATCGGGTGGTTGATTGAAAAAACTGATTATCTACAAGAAACTTAACCCCGTAAGCACGGGGTTTTTCAATTATTTACGTGCTAAATACAGTATGTATCTTATACATTAGCTACTACTTTCTTTTTCTTTTTTCTAAAGTCCTTTATGCGAGCAATGCCTAAATAATGTAAAGTTATCAACATTGGGTATAGTGGATCAAACTCATACCATCTTTTAGCAAAATTAGAACTTGCCGGGAATTTATGATGATTATTTTGAAATAACTCACCCATTAAAAATATATCCCAAAATAGCGTGTTTTTTGATTTATCATGATTATCAAAATTAGAATAACCATACTTGTGACCGCACCAATTCACGATAGCCCCTTGTAAAGGTCCAATAGCAAAATGAAGAGGTAGCAAAGCGTACATTGCCCAATGAGTACCTGGCAATTGTAATACCGAAATAGCCATAACATATAAAGCAACGTATAATACGCCGAAACTAACACGGCTCCACCAGCTATCGCCTACTTTATCAAGAGTATCCCATTCAGGAATGTTTTTCTCGAATCTTTCGTCGGGCAATATTTTCCGTTCATATAATCCCTGATATATTTCCTTGGTTTTATACATCATTTTAAATGGATTATCAGTGTAATGTGGCGAGTGAGGATCATTCTCAGTATCGCTGAAAGCATGATGCATGCGATGCAATACCGCGTATGCTCTGGGACTCAAGTAGGAAGCACCCTGGAATACATAGGTACACACATGAAAAAATTTCCGCCAAAAGTTATTCAAAATAACTTGACCATGGGCGGCATATCTATGCAAAAAAAATGTTTGGCAAAATAATGATGTATACCAATGTCCAATGAAAAACGCAATCAAAATCATAATATCAAGTTCAGTTTACAATGGTTATAAGGATGTGTATCCAAAATTGTTTCACAAAAAAATGCAGAAGTCACAAAAATACTGCATATTAATTTATTATTTTATTATTACAATCAAATATCTTAAGGTCTTCTGTTCTTTGCCTTGGGTCTCATTAATTTTTGACCTGCGTATGAGGTATTGGTTTCTTTCGTTCCGGACCGTTTCAGGTGATCGCGTGTTCTCGAATTTAGGGCCAAACACCTGCTTTTCAACAGATTTAATCTTATGATTTTTGATTTGATACTTTATGAACACTTCCATCTAATTCAATCCCTACTTTAGCTTCAGAATAGTAAAAGGCTAAAATATATGAAATTGAAATATTTTAATATTATTTCAGTCTTCTTGTATTTACTAATAAGCATATTCCACGATAAATCTTATAAAGCCGTAATTTAATTAATAAATACATGTATTCTTCTAAAATTTGATGTGCTCTTTGTGTTTTCAATAATCAATGAGTAAATACGCGGCAAAAGATTTAAAAAATATTTGTTAATATTGCCCAAAATTTAATGGAAAAAAAATAATGGCAGATACAATTTCTTCCGCACACCCAAAAAACAAGACTCCGCTCTGGCCTTTCATACTGATCACTATTTTGTTTTTCATGTGGGGGCTAGCCAATAACCTTACTGATACTTTATTGGCCGCTTTTAAAAAAATAAAAAGCATGAATGACTTTCAAACGTCATTCATACAAATGGCTTTTTATGGGGCTTATTTTTGCTTAGCTTTACCCGCGGCAGTTTTTATCAAAAGATTTACTTATAAATCCGGAGTGCTGTTAGGTTTATTTTTCTATATTGCCGGATGCTTACTATTTTTACCCGCGGGTAACGCCCAAAGCTATGCCTTCTTTTTGGTAGCCCTTTATGTTTTGGCAAGTGGCTGTTCCATTTTAGAAACCGCGGCCAACCCCTACATTTTAGCGATGGGCCCCGAATCCTCAGCAACTCGCAGGCTAAATTTAGCTCAATCTTTTAATCCTATAGGATCTATTGCTGGTATTCTCCTCAGTAAAGTATTTATCTTGTCAAAACTTAATGTAGCCGGTGAAGCAGAAAGAAAGCTAATGTCGGCAGAAGAGTTAAGAGCAATTCAGACGGTAGAAATTGACGCGGTAACCATGACATATGTAGGTATTGGAGTACTATTGGTGGGCATTGGGTTATTAATAGCATTTACTAAAATGCCCAAAATGTCTGATGAAGACACGAAAATAAATTTGCTGCCAACGTTAAAGCGGCTCATGAAAATTCCTCACTATTCCTGGGGAGTAGTGGCTCAATTCTTTTATGTAGGTGCCCAAATAGGTGTTTGGTCTTATACTATCCGTTATGTAATGCAAGAATTAAATCTTGAAGAAGATACGGCAGCCGATTATTATGTTTATTCGCTGGTTGCTTTTACAATTTCCAGATTTATTGCTACGGCCTTGATGAAATATATCCGGCCCGGGATTTTGCTTACGGGTGCGGCAATTTTGGCTATCATAAGTTCATTAGTGGTAATATATGGCAATGGCCTTATTGCCGTGTACGCGTTGATATCTATTTCAGCTTTCATGTCATTGATGTTTCCCACTATCTACGGACTAGCTATGCATGGCCTGGGTAAAGATAGTAAAATTGCAGGTTCTGGTTTAATTATGGCGATACTGGGAGGGGCAGTATTGACAGCAATTCAAGGTTTGGTTTCCACTCAATTAGAAAGTATTCACCTTGCTTTTTTTGTGCCTCTTTCATGTTTTGCAGTAGTAGCCCTGTATGGCTTTATGAGCAAAAAAGGTGGCCCACTCAATAAGCAATTAAGCTAAACAATTATGAAACCCGGGCAGTTTTAGCAAATGTGAAAATCCATAACTTTTTCTTATGAAAGCTATATTTTACAACAAATATGGAAACTCTAATGTGCTAGAAGTAGCAGAATTGTCAAATCCTGAAGTAAAGAAAGGCCATGCATTGGTCAAAATGCATGCCATGGCCTTAAACCCCAGAGATATTGCGATAAGAGTTGGCGCATTGAAGATATTTAGTGGTACAAACTTTCCTAAACTGACAGGTGCCGACTTTTCTGGTGTAATAGAAAAACTACCGGCTGGTAGTCGATCTTTTAATGAAGGTGATGAGGTATTCGGATATTTAGAGGATGTAACCAATGGAATATCGGCATCATTAGTAAACATTCCTATTAACTATTTGGCACTCAAACCAGATAAAATATCTCATGCTACAGCTAGCACGTTAGGCTGTGCTTACCTTACAGCATTGCAGGCACTGAGAGATAAAGCTAATATAACTAAAGGATCAAAAGTGGCCATTTACGGAGCCTCAGGAGGTGTAGGCACAGCAGCTATTCAATTGGCCAATTATTTTGAAGCTGAAGTTACCGCGATAAGTAATTCTAGAAATCGCTCTTATTGCAAAGAACAAGGAGCCCACCATTTTATTGCTTATGATCAGCAAGATGTGTTTTCCGGTAATCAAGATTATGATATATTCTTACAGGTTTATGTAAACGGGGGTGATGTATACAAAAAGGCAAAAAAAATAACTAAAAATAAAGGAGCTTTTGTAAGTCTTAATCCAAATCCGGCAATAAAACTAAAACACCTTTTTGGTAAACCTGCCTATCAATCAATGATGGTAAAAAACAAAAGAGAGGATCTGGACTTTTTAGCTAAAGCTACGGATGATGGAATAATAAAGCCCTACATAGACAAAAGTTTTAGACCAGAAGATATCATTGAAGCCCACAGTATTTTACAGAATGGACAATCAAAAGGCAAATTAATTGTCAATTTTTAAAATACCAGGTTAGCTTATTTTTCAAATATATTTCATTGAAAATAAAAAGGTTATTATATTTGGCTTATAAAATTAAAATGTCATGATGACAAAAATAGCTGTAATTGGCGGTGGAAATGTAGGAACCGCAATGGCCTTGGACCTTTGCAAAGATCATTCAGTTACAGTACTTGATATTTCTGACCGCGATCTTCCTGAACCTATTCAATTTGTAAAAGTCAATCTGCTAAAAGAAAATACTCAGAAAATATTAGACGAATATAATTTAGTGATCACAGCTGTACCAGGCTTCACGGGCTTCAAAATACTGGAAAAAGTGATTTTGGCTGGAAAAAACGTGGTAGATATTTCTTTTTTCCCGGAAGATCCTTTTTTATTGGATCAAATAGCCAAGCAAAATGATGTAACAGCCATTGTTGACTGTGGGCTTGCTCCAGGTTTAGGAAATCTGGTATTAGGGTATCACCATGCACGTATGCAAGTAGACAGTTTCCGTTGTTATGTGGCAGGACTTCCTGTTGAACGGAGCTGGCCATTTCAATACAAAGCAGTATTTAGTCCTATTGATGTAATTGAGGAATACACCCGTCCGGCGAGAGTAATTGAAAATGGAAAAATGGTTACTAAAGAAGCTTTGAGTGAATTGGAGTTTATCGAGATTCCTGGATTAGGCACCCTTGAAGCTTTCAATACCGATGGCCTCCGTACTTTATTAAAAACCATACCGGTACCCGAATTACTGGAAAAAACTATGCGATATCCCGGTACAACTCAATACCTGGAAATGCTAAAAAAATCAGGTTTTTTTTCGGAACAAGCCATTACCGTGAATAATACTTCATTAAAGCCTTTAGATTTTACCAGTGAATTACTTTTTAAACAATGGAAAATTAAACCGGGTGATGAGGATTTAAGTGTGCTTGCCATAAAAATACAGGGCAAGGAAGCCAATAGAAGTGTAACTCACGATTACTTTATGATTGACAGATATGACAAGCAATCACAATTACTCTCCATGGCACGAACTACTGGATATACTTGCACAGCAGCAGCCAATTTATTGATATCAGGAGGATTTGCCAGCAAGGGAATTTGCCCCCCCGAGTACATCGGAGCTGATGAAAAAGCCTTTAAATTTATACTTGATTATTTAAACAACAGAAACATAGTCTTCAAAACAAACAAGAATTATGAAAGCTAAGCATCTTATTTTAGGGGGAGGAGGTCAATTAGGGAAAGAATTTGTAAAATACTGCACTAGCAATAATATAGAACATTTGGCTCCTGAGGAGCATGAAAGTGACATAACTAATATACAGGCTATGGAAGACCTTTTGAGTAGTTATCGTCCAAAATTTGTAATTAATTGTGCCGCTTACAATGCTGTAGATAATGCTGAAGAAGATAAAGAAACAGCAGTTTTAGTAAATGCTATAGCGCCTGGAAAATTAGCAGGAATTTGCAAAAGCAGTGAAGCTAAGCTAGTACATTTTAGCTCAGACTATGTATTTGATGGAAAAAAACATAACCTTTATGATGAGCAAGATAGTCCTCGGCCTTTAAATGTTTATGGCCATAGTAAATTGCAGGGTGAGCAGTATGTACTTCAAAAAAATCATCATTTGATATTTCGCTTAAGTTGGGTGATAGGTGCTGGCCAGCAAAATTTTTTATATAAACTAAGCCAATGGGCCAGTAAAAACGAGGTGCTGAAAATAAGTAGTGATGAAGCTTCGGTTCCTACCTTTACTTTTGATATCGTAGCTATCACATTTAAAAGTCTTGAAGCGGATTTACAAGGTCTTTATCATTTGACCAATAGCGACTATGCCTCAAGATTTGAATTGGCGCGCACTTTTTTGAAGGTTTCAAAAAAAAGTAATGTAGTTATACCGGTACCCATGAGTTCTTTTGAAACAAAAGCGGATAGGCCGCTTTTTTCTGCGATGAGCAACGAAAAATTAGCTTCTACATTAAATTATGAAATTCCGACTTGGCAAGAAAGTTTAAGAAAATATGTAAAGGAATATCTATAAAAGGCTATTAGCAATTTTTATACCCACAAAAACCATAAAAATACCTATGGTTAAACTTATGGCAGTATAAGCAATCATTATCATTATTTGATTTGATTGTAACAAAGCCAGATTTTCATTAGCAAAAGTAGAAAAAGTAGTGAAACTGCCACAGAATCCTACTGCAAGTAACATCCGCATCTCATGCGACAAATAGTTTTGACTTGTTGCAATACCATAAATCATTCCGATCAATAAACAACCAATTAAGTTTGCAGCTAAAGTACCTAAGGGAAAAAAACCCGGAAAATAGCTTGTAAGTAATTTATGAAGGGCATAGCGGGAAATGCTTCCCAAAAATCCACCAATACCAATAAACAGAATAGTTTTCATGAGATGAAAATATAATATTAAGTATGAATTTTTTATTAAGGTGTAAATAAAATAAGCTCAAAGATAAATTTAAAATCTAAAAATCACAGGTTTTACAAGTATCTCTATTTAGCTTTTAAGGCAAAAATTCAAATATATCTTTTCCGTTCTTATATCTCACATCCAGCAACAATTAATTACATTATAATTTTGGGTTATATGTGAAATTGTGTGGATAGTTGAATTTCAACTTATTGTTTGTTATTGTATTAT
>CAZQEZ010000068.1:0-23793 GCA_964592475.1 uncultured Roseivirgaceae bacterium | reverse complement strand
TTAATATTATAAGCTTTTTGAAAATCTTCTCTCTGATTTACCACCTCTCTATGTACTAGCTTACGGTTATTATCATATATTCTCACGTGTACAGGTGCCAGTTTATCTCCCTTTACATTTAATACTATACGGCCATTTATTTCACTTACTTTAAAGCTTTTAGTATTTTCAACTATAATTTGTCCGTTATCTTGCTTCAATTGTTTAAAATAAATGCCGTTTTCATTTTCAATGGTCATGCTTTTTAACTTTACATTGTTTGCAAAGAAATAAGTATCATTCCAATCAGCCTTGCTTTTAATTACTTCTTTACGAATTAGATGATCAGCTTCATCAAAAAATCTAATAGTAGCTTTACCCATATCTTCAGAGGAATATTGAACATTATAACCGTCTTTATTATTATTGGCGGAAACGCTTATATCAGAAGGCGATGCTTCGTTTCCATTGGCGAAAGTAACTGCTGAAAAAAAGAATGCGATAAAAGTTAAAGTTAAAATTTTCATTGTATTAGTATTTTTTAGTTTCCAAAAATTTGATGATAAGTAATAGTCAATGTATATGCCAGAAAATAAAAAATAGCTTAGGAAGCGCCCCATGGCAATTTTGCTGTTTTTGGAATAAAAAATGTGTACGAAAGTGTACAGGTAATGGTCGGCCTGCGAACAGTAAATTACTTACAGTTTTTAAAAAGAAGAGATTTATTATACGGATTTTAAAATCTACTATTAAATTCATTGCCCATGTATCCACCCCAATATCGTGCGGGTAATGGCACCTTTAATTCAATTCTGCGAATAGTCAAATTTTTAAAATCAGTAAAATTATTTTTGTTTGCATGAGAGCCGTAAATAATATCCAGTTGATTATCATTATCTATATCGGTCAAAACAGGAGTAATAGCCATATTAGCTCCAGCAATACCCTCCAATAATTGATTGGAGGTTTGAGATCTGATATCAAAATATAATAATTGATTATGAACCTGTGGAGGGAGTGTTATGCTTATTTTTGATTGAGGTTGATGTTCATAATTGACGCTTAAAACCACTTCATCAAACTCATCCTGATTTAAATCAACCGAAACAGGAGATGCCATTTGAAAAAAGCCAATTGAATCAGAAAAAATAATTGATCCGTCTTTACCATTAATCGCTAGTTGTTTACAACGAATTACATCGGGCCAAATGCCTTCACTAAAATTGACAAAAAAATCAGGCACTTCATCATCGTTAAATTTACCGGGTGCGGGTGCCGCGTACACTTCATATCCAGGTTTATTCACTTCCCAAATCTTTTCATAGGAATAACCATCAATAGCCAGTAATCTGCCATTCACTGCATTGGCAATAATATCTTCCAGTCCATCTCCGGTTATGTCAGTCAATACCGGTGGGGCAATAAAACCTTTGAGGCTGTCTTCAGCAAGTACTATTGCATTTTGAATGTTTCCATTGAGTAATGCTAGTAAAGGGACAGCAAATAAATGGCCTGCAACGGTCTCTCCACCACTGCCAAAGATAATTACTTCTTGATTATTTTTCTTTTGTATTACTGCAGAGAAATATGTTTCACGACCATCGGGCATTGTATCATAAGCTATGAGTTTTCCCGTAAATGCATCAAGCAACAGCAGCTTACCAGGTGGGCGGTCAGGATCGAATGGTTGTACTGTTACATCACCACCATTGGCAATTAATAACATTGGTTTTTTATTTAAGATCAATTGTGGATTGTAAAAGTTAAACCAGGGCCCTAGTTGATGATTTTGATCTTTAAAGTTCCAAATAATGTCACCTGTGGCGCCGTCTATTGCCATTAGTTGAGCGGCTCGGCCATTGATAAAAACATCTGGCACATTATCATTGGTAATATCATAAAAAATTGGGGAACCAAAAATTTGATCCTTAGCTGAAACGGCCCACAAAATATTTCCATTTTTTCCGTCAAAGGCGACTATCGCGGAATCAGCCTCTTCAAATTCTTCCTTGCCAGCACCTATTACAATATCTTTCACACCGTCACCATTCAAATCAACACATCGCGGTGAGGATAAAGAGCCAATATCTTTAAATTGGTACTGCCAACTATCTTGATCTGTTTTACATTGAAAGAGCAAAAAAATGCTACCTATCAATAGGGTAATAACCATGTAAAAATTTCGCATAAATAAAGATAATGGAATTTACCTATAAAAATAAAGAATTACATCTATAAAAAAAGAGTGTGAAAATCACACTCTTTTTCCCTCTAGTTAAGGCTATGAACTACATTACTCTATAAGTTTTAAAATGGTGCCTCCTCATCATCTCCAGGAGGCGGAGGTGCGGGTGGTCCGGAAGGTCTGTTGCCTACTTCTTCCTGTTTATTAATTTTGCTGCTAAGGGTAATGGTTCGCTGCGTAGTTTCAGGAAAATCGCTTCCTGGTAAAGCACCAAAATCATCGCCCACATTACCCAGGCTGTCATCTTCCCAATCGCAAAATTTTGTATATTTTCCGATGAACTTTAGTGTGACTGTGTCAAGCGAACCATTCCTATTTTTAGCTAAGATCACTTCGCCCACATTATTGGTAGGCTGTCCGGCTTCATCCTCGGTGATTCCATAATACTCAGGTCTGTACAAGAACATTACCATGTCAGCATCTTGCTCTATGGAACCTGACTCCCTCAGATCAGATAGCTGTGGACGCTTGTCACCTCCTCGTGTTTCTACAGAACGGTTGAGCTGAGAAAGTGCTATTACCGGCACGTTAAGTTCTTTGGCTATTCCTTTTAAAGCACGCGAGATAGATGCAATCTCCTGCTCGCGATTACCACCGCCTTGCTTGCTGGCATCACCCGACATAAGCTGCAGGTAATCTATAATTACCAATTGTATATCGTGTTGGGCTTTCAGGCGGCGACATTTAGCCCTTAACTCTAATATTGATAAAGCAGGTGTATCGTCGATAAAAATAGGAGCTTCGGTAAGTTTTGAGGTTTTATAAACAAGTTGCTCCCATTCATGGTCTGCCAGGTTTCCTTTTCTTATTTTATCACTTTCCAGCTCCGACTCAGCTGAAATCAAACGATTGACCAATTGTATGGCCGACATTTCCAGGGAGAAAATTGCCACCCCCTGGCCAAATTCTACTGCCGCGTTACGCATAGCCGAAACTACAAAAGCAGTTTTACCCATACCTGGCCTGGCGGCTATTATCACCAGGTCTGACTTTTGCCAACCAGAGGTAATTCTATCTAACCGTGAGAACCCGCTGGGCACACCGGTTAATTTATCCTTATGTAGTTTTTTTGCTTCTAACTCAGCCACTGCTTCTTTCATGATAGAGCGCATGTCGGCGTAATTTTTACGAATATTGGCTTCCGATATTTCAAATAATGATTGTTCGGAACGATCCAGTAAAGTAAATACATCAGTAGTATCTTCGTAAGCTTCGGTTTGAATAGTACTCGATACTTTTATAAGTTCGCGCTTGATAGCTTTTTCTACTATCACCCGGGCATGGAACTCAATATTGGCAGCAGAATTTACCTTGGTAGTAAGTTCTGTTATGTAATAAGCTCCACCTGCTTGCTCTAGCGTACCGTTCTTTCTCAATTGCTGGGTAACCGTGAGTAAATCTATTGGTTCCGAATTGTTGAAAAGCACAACAATTGCATCATAAATAGCCGCATGCGAATCGCGATAAAAAGTTTCTGGCTTTAGAATATCGATGACCATGGTTAAGGCATCTTTTTCAAGCATCAATGCCCCCAGCACTGCCTCTTCCAGTTCTACAGCTTGAGGTGGTAGTTTTCCAAGTTGTTGTTGAAGTTCTTTTCTTTGCAGGTTTTTTGGTTTTAGTAAGGTTGATGTATTATTATTCATTTACATATCGTTTGGCTGACTTTGAAAAAAGGATAGCAAACTTAGTGCAACATGCTGCAAAAAGAAAAAATTAATGACTTTAGTTATCTATTTTTTATCCACTCTTAAGCAGCTTGTTTTCCACGACAGTAAATGGCTTATCCACATTTTACAAACAGCAAACGAATCCATTTATATTTTTGTCAGTCGATTATTTATCTTATTTTTGGCCATAAATTTTTTATCTAATGCTTCAAACAAATACACAGAAAGTACATTTTATCGCGATTGGGGGCAGCGTGATGCATAATTTGGCCATTGCATTAAAGCAAAAAGGCTTTCACGTAACAGGTTCTGACGACCATAGTTATGAACCATCGAGCAGCAAGTTACAAAAACATGGATTATTACCGGAAGAATTGGGCTGGTATCCTGAAAAAATAACCGAAGACTTAGAGGCGGTGATTTTGGGGATGCACGCGCGGGAAGATAACCCGGAGCTGAAAAAAGCCATTGAACTAAATATTAAAATATATTCTTATCCTGAATACATCTACCACCAATCAAAGGATAAACAGCGGGTAGTAGTTGCAGGTAGCCATGGCAAAACTACTATTACTTCAATGCTGATTCATGTTTTAAAATATTACAATCGTGAAATAGATTATTTGGTTGGCGCTGCTTTAGAAGGTTTTGATAACATGGTAAAGCTAAGCGATGCACCTATTATAATAATTGAAGGTGATGAATATTTTAGTTCGCCCTTAGATAAAAGCCCGAAATTTTTAAGATACAACCACCATGTGGGCTTGATCAGTGGTATAGCCTGGGATCACGTCAATGTATTTCCCACCTATGAAGAATACGTGAAGCAGTTTGACATTTTTGCTGATCTTACGCCTAAAGCAGGTAATCTCATCTACTGCGAAGAAGATGCTATGGCCACGGTAATATGTAGTAAAGAGCGTAAAGATGTAAACACAATGGAGTATAAGCTACCGGAACATACAATTGAAAATGGCACGACCATTTTACTACATGACGGTGAGCATTTTCCATTGCAAATATTTGGTAAACACAACTTGTTAAATATTGGCGCGGCTACCAAAGTACTGAGCCGTATGGGACTCAACTCCAAGCAAGTATATGAGGCTATGAAAACCTTTAGCGGTGCTGCCAATCGTCTACAAAAAATTGCCAGTTCTGAAAACATGAGCATCTATAAAGACTTTGCTCATGCACCCAGCAAAGTAGAAGCCACTGTAAGTGCTGTAAAAGAACAATATCCCGATCGTAAGCTTATTGCTGTACTAGAACTTTATACCTTTAGTAGTCTTACTAAAAAGTTTCTGAACCAATACCAGCACACCCTGAGCCCTGTAGATGTACCAATAGTTTATTTTAACCCTGAAACAATAAAACAAAAGAAGCTTGAATTATTTACCAAAGAAGACATAAAAAAAGCTTTTGGCCACAATGATCTATTGGTATTTGATGATAAGACAGACCTACAGGAATTTCTATTAAACATCGATAGTAAAGATGTAAATCTATTGATGATGAGTAGTGGCAACTTTGATGGGTTGGAAATGACGGCCCTTTCGGAAAAAATTGTACTTAGCTAACCAACAACTTAAAATGTATTTGAAATTACGCAATCCACTGGTTTTTTTTGATTTGGAAACCACAGGCATCAATGTCTCTAATGATAAAATTATTGAGCTTTCATTTATAAAACTAATGCCCAATGGAGAAAAGTTTAAAAAAACGATGCGCTTAAATCCACAAAAGCCTATCCCTGCCGAAACAAGTTTAATTCATGGCATATATGATGATGATGTAAAGGATGCACCTATTTTTAAGGAAATTGCCAAGGATTTGGCTAAATTTTTGGAGGGTTGCGATTTGGCAGGCTATAGTATCATCAAATTTGATGTACCCATGTTGGTAGAAGAGTTTTTGCGAGCAGAGTTGGAATTTGATGTGTCGAAAAGAAAACTTATCGATGCCCAAAAAATATTTCACCTGATGGAAAAAAGAAATCTGTCAGCTGCTTATAAATTTTATTGTAACAAAATGCTGGATGGAGCACACAACGCAGAAGCTGATACACTGGCTACCTTAGAAGTATTAGACGCGCAAGTGAAATTATATGAAAGCCAATCAGTTACAGATGCGCTTGGTAATATTTTAGGGAAAATTGAAAATGATATGGATGCGCTACATAAAATCACCTGTACTAACATGGTAGACTTAGCAGGCCGGTTTATATTTAATAAAGATGGAGAAGCTGTTTTCAACTTTGGAAAATACAAGAATAAATTAATCACTGAAGTGTTGGATAAAGAACCCAACTACTACGATTGGATGATGAAAGGTGATTTTCCTTTGGATACAAAAAGAAGGCTTACCCAAATTAAACTAAGCAATTTTAACAAAAAATAACTTTATTTAAGCTGCAGTTGCTTCATTCGATTTTTGCAGATGACACTTGCCATTGTTCATTTGGTAAATCACATCGCTATATCTGCAGTAACTTAATTTTCTGCTTGCTTGTATTATTGTAAGATTATATTCTTTATTTAAATTGTATAATATGTTGAATAAGTCATTACATTCTTGCTCGTTAAGATTGGCATATAATTCGTCAGCGATTAAAAAATCAGGTTTCTTAATCATAGCTTTGGCAATACCTACCTTTTTAAACTCCAGCAAGCCCAATTCAATAGGGTAATCATTGGCATTATGAATTAGGCCCATTTTATTTAACCAAAACTCTGCTTTTTCTCTGGCCATCCAATTATCTTCACCCATTATTTTAGATACCATGGAAACATTTTCCAAAATAGATACTGTAGAGTTTAAATGGAAAGTTTGAGGAACTATGCCAACTTCAAAAGTCCTAATTCTACTCAATTGCTTTTTATCAAAATTGCGCAAGTTTTTGCCTTTGTATAATAGCTCTCCTGCGGTAGGTGTGTCATTTAAAGACAATAATTGCAAAATGCGAGATTTGCCAGAAGCCTCTGGTCCTAGAAATGAGGTTATTTTACCTTTTTCTATGTTCAAATCTATCTGCTGAAGAGAACGGAACTTAACACTTCCTAAAAAATGCTCCTTACTAACTTTTGATAATTGAAATAAGTTCATACACCTTAATTTATTTAGTAAACATTAACACTGAAGTAAACCTTGTTTTTGGCTTAATGAGTTTATAAATTTAAGCAATGAATGAAAGATGTCGAAAAATAAGGGCATTTCGAAGGGCAATATTTTCAAAATTGATTGTAATATAAGCACTTTAAAATGACATTACAATCTACAATCGTGAAAATATAATCATTTAATACATGTTGTATTTCATTATACTGATAATAAACCCGATGATTAACATTCTTTTTATATTACTATTTTTTATTAATATATTTATATTATAAAGTATATTTTATTTTCTTTATATTTTTAATACTGTTATATACATTTTTTTTACTAATTTTAAACCTCTCATATTCAAGATGAAACATTAACTACTCATTATTTTCAACTAGATATTTTTTACAATCTTAAGCACAGATAAAAATGCGATCATTTTGAACATAAAATTCTCTAAAATATTATAAATATTACATAGATAATAATTTAAAATACCTTTCTATTTATTATGGCAAAGACAATAATTGTTTCCAATAGACTTCCTGTAAAAATTCAGACGAGTGAAGAAGGCATATCTTATAAGCCGAGCGAGGGTGGTTTAGCTACTGGTTTAGGCTCTATATACAAACAAGGAGGCAATTTATGGATTGGCTGGCCTGGCATGTATGTCGACGATATTCAAACACAGGATGAAATCACAGCTACTCTACGTGATGAGAATATGTCACCTATTTTTTTGACTACTGAAGACATTCGTGATTTTTACGAAGGATTTAGTAATGAAACTTTGTGGCCTATTTTCCATTATTTCATGGAATACGCAGAATATGAAAGACCACTTTGGGAAGCTTATGAACGAGTAAACCAAAAATTCTGTGAAGAAATTATTAAACATGCTGAGCCCGGAGACACCCTGTGGGTGCACGATTATCAATTGATGATGCTTCCACAAATGATTAGAGACCGGCTGGAAAATGCTAATATTGGTTTCTTCTTGCATATTCCCTTTCCTTCTTATGAAGTATTTCGTTTGCTACCTTGGCGTAAAGAAATCATTACCGGTTTATTAGGATCCGATCTGGTTGGTTTTCATACTTACGATGATATGCGTCACTTCTTAAGTAGTGTAGAGCGTATTGTTGGTTTCAGTAATAAGCAAGGACAAATACAAACAGGAAAGCGAACGCTGATTGTAGATTCATTTCCAATGGGAATAGATTATGATAAATATGCTAATACAGCTCAATCGGAAGAAACTATTGCCAAAGCTAACACATTCAAAGAAAGCATTAAAGATAGTAAGCTTATAGTTTCCATTGATAGACTTGACTATTCAAAAGGTATCCCTCAAAGGCTTAATGCGTATGAAATGTTTTTGGAGCGCTTTCCGGAATTCAGAGAAAAAGTTACCCTTTACATGGTAGTTGTGCCATCGCGAGATAAAGTTGAAAAATATAAAATGCTTAAAGAAGAGGTAGATGAAATGGTAGGGCGTATCAATGGTAAATTTGGTCGCGTTGCCTGGACGCCAATTCATTATTTTTATCGTTCATTCCCATTACCTTCCTTATCGGCTTTTTATCGGCTGGCCGATGTTGCTTTAGTTACACCGATGCGTGACGGCATGAATCTGGTTTGTAAAGAATATGTTGCCAGTAAAGACAATAACGGGGGTGTTTTAGTGCTTAGCGAAATGGCCGGGGCATCTAAGGAGCTTTCAGATGCACTAATTATAAACCCCAATAACATTGAGCAAATAGTCGAGACAATCTATCAGGCACTTACCATGGAACCGGAAGAGCAAAATCGCCGGATTAAAAGTATGCAAAGCACCCTCAAAAAGTTTAATATTCACCATTGGGTTAACCTTTTCATGGATAGGCTGGAATATATAAAGAAAGAACAAGCTACTCTTACTACCCGTAATATTGATGCGGAGATGACTAAACAAATTAGGGATGAATATCAGAAGGCGAGCAATCGATTAATTTTTCTTGATTATGACGGCACATTAATAAAATTTGATGAAAACCCTGACAAAGCCAAACCAGATTCTGATCTACGATTGCTATTGGAGAAACTAAGTAATGATGAAAAAAACAAGGTAGTGATTATAAGCGGAAGAGATAAAAATACCTTAAGTCATTGGTTTGAATCATTTAACCTTGATATAATTGGAGAACATGGCGTGTGGCTAAAGAAAAATGGGGATGACTGGAAAACAATTGATGATATGCATAGTGATTGGAAAGGAGAAATCTTGCCTGTTCTTGAGCTTTATGTAAACAGGACACCAGGCTCTTTTATTGAAGAAAAGGACTATTCGCTGGTTTGGCACTATCGTAAAGTAGAAACAGGCTTAGGAAAACTGAGAACCAGTGAAATAAGTACTCATTTGAAATACCTATCGTCCAATATAAATCTTCAAGTGCTTGAAGGAGATCATGTAGTTGAAATTAAAAGCATGGAAATAAATAAAGGTAAAGCTGCTAGCCTATGGTTGCAAAATTCTTCTTCAGATTTTATATTATCCATAGGGGATGATTGGACGGATGAAGACACTTTTAAAGTAATGCCGAAAGATGCATTTACGATCAGAGTTGGAAGTATATCATCAGCGGCAAAATATAATGTGGAAGACTATAAAAATGTTAGAGATTTATTGAAGCAAATTGTATAGTCAGATATAAGAAGCATTAAAAAGGAAAGATAACTTTTAAAGCACAGGCTCTGGTCTGGACCACCAAAAGGCGCTTTGGCATATACTTTCCAATTCTTGTAACCCGATAAGTGTATGGCCGTATCGATTTGTTAATCACTGGCAGCAATATCCTGCTTTCTTTCCCTTTCCAGGCGCAAGAATATCGCTTTATAGTTTTTTAGCAAAGCAGACCGAGGAAACAAAATATTGCCATTTGATCTTTTTGCCGTTATAGCCTAAATCTTTGATGTGACAATGATGGATCCGTGAAAGCACCCCTTGGGTATATGCATTTTTAAGTACATAATTAGAGCAGGCAAATAATTGAAAGGCCGTTTTACTACTCATCGCTATTAAGGTTGAGATGATCAAAATAAGCCACAAAGGCACGAAGACACAAAGAAAAACTAATGCTGTCGGGACGGTCTCAAAGCATCGGGATTAGCTGTTAAAAACTCAGCAGTGTTAAAAAGCAGACCTTCCGCTTTCGGGTTCAAAGAAACTTTACTTAGTTCCTGACTTTTTTTAAATCTTTCATAATAAAAATGTTTAGTGAAATTTCCTGTAATTTACTAATTTGCAGCCAGTTTAACCCTTCACCGTAGGTGTTCGGTTCAACATCAGCTATGGTATTCGTTGTGGTAAAATTATCTATTTTGCCGCTTGTAGTTGCATTTTGTTATAGATTTATCACCAGGTTTGTGTGTTCATCTCTGTGAATTCCTCTGTGATTCTCCGTGGTTAGCTTTTCTCTTCTCGCCAATTAGGCGCACCAAGCTTCTCCACTTTTAATGACCTTCTGCCTGCGCTTTTGGGGTTTGTTTTACTTCTCGGGGCTTAATCCCGGTGGGGGCGACTTGCCAGGTTTTGATACAAGCAGAAAAGCTACTGCACCGAACCAAGACATTAAAATGCAGGAAATTATTGGATGGCAATGCAACTAGTTAAGTCCTCCGGAAAACAAAGTTTCCGGAGGAATCTAAAAAGTTACCATCAGATAGGTTTTTGATACTCCAGCACCTGTCCGTCTTTTAACAGCTGTTGTTTTAACTGTTCATAGTTGATATCCTGTACTGCCAGGTCATTTTCAATAGCCTGTACAGCAGCAGTTGCCGCGCTTTGGCCCAGGATCATAAAAACAGGCTCCATACGAATAGAACCAAAAGCAATATGGGAGCTGGAAGCACATACCGGCACCAGTAAATTCTCACAATCCTCTTTTTTAGGAGTGAGTGAACCATATGCTATTTCATAGGTTGGTGTTTTCACCCCAATATCCCCTTCATTTTGTACATATCCATCCGGTTTTACATACCGTTGTACGTTATGAGAGTCCATCGTGTAGGAACCCATACCTACTGAATTGGGTGTCTCTCTTTTTTCCAGCAGATCATTTTCTGTCATCACATATTCCCCGATCATTCGTCGTGCTTCCCGTACATAGATTTGATGAGGCCAATTGCCATTGTCGGTAAATTCGTCTTTGGCCAGTCCCCAGCGATTCATTTCTTCCTGGGTCTCTTTTGGTATGCGTGGATCTGTGGCTATAAAGTACAGCCAGCCTTTTTGGTAAGTTTCGTGTTCTTTGATGATCTCATTCCTACGCTGATAGGAAGCTTCCGGATAATCGTAATTCATGCCAATATTATCGGTACTGAATGGCCCGTGATTGTTGGTATCGGTTTTTTTATTAGGAACGGGGTCAAACTTATTAAATGTACCTCTCCAGCCGGCATCATAAATCCGTACAAGCAATTCATACTGACTGGAATCATACCCTTCCGGTTTTGCAAACGGCACCTTGTTTTCAGGATGGTTAGTAAGACACATCCGGAAACAGTAAGCCTGCACTTTTTCGTCTCCTTCTCCTTTTTCACCAGGGTCTTCAGCGGAAATACGAGGCAACAAGCCACTGGCAGGGTCACCGGGTACAACATAAGGATCGATATCATTTTTAAAATAGTGGTGGTGATGTAAAACTCCTGTTTGTACACCATTCCAGTTTTCGTTATAGACGCTATTGGCTTCCCGCCCTACATGATAACTAACGCCGGCAGCTGCCATGAGATCCCCTTCGTAGGTAGCATCGATAAACATTTTGCCCCGGAATGTTTTATCACTTAATGTTTTAAAAGAAACAATTTTACCATCTTCTTTTACCAGTCCATTTTCCCGGTCCAGCCATTCATCCCTGAAGATCCGGATATCATGTTCTTTTACAAAATCTTCAAATACTTCTTCTGCAGCATGTGGCTCAAAGATCCACATGGTCCTTTTATCCCCATCAATAGCAGGGGTTCCCTGACCCTGATTGCCGTACTCCTCCTTGTTTTGCCATTTCCAGGCATTTTCCTTTTGGTAATGGTTATAAATTTTTTGGTAAAACTCCCTGGATATTCCGCCAATTACTTTTTTGTTGCCGGTATCAGTAAATCCCAGGCCTCCGGAAGACAATCCCCCCAAATGAACATCAGGAGATACCATAATTACCGACTTTCCCATACGGGTTACCTGTACAGCCGAAGCGACTGCCGCCGAGGTGCCTCCGTAAATAATGACATCGGCCTGGTATTCTTCTTTATCCGAATTATTATTGGTATTACAGGAAAAGAAAAAAACTAAAGCAAGTAGCGTTAATTGATTAAAAATTTTCATATTCATTGATTTTTGATAAACGATATGTTGATTTGCGAATTTATAGGAAAAGTAAATGGAGACAAAACTGTTTGATCAGTATTAATACATTTTGGGTTCAGTTTACTATGCAAATACATTTTTGTTGGACACAATGACACGTGCTAAAAAACTCAATACAAAAAACCAAATAGCCAGAGTGGCAAAGCAAGTGAAGCCGGATATTCCAAGTCATCTTTTACCACCCAGGCATTTTCCAGGTTTTTGATTTGTTTACTATCTTTATTTTTTCCTCCAATCTCAAAATTATACTTCCCGTCCACTACAAAGTCTACAGCAGTTGAATAACTGACGCTATGATCAAATTGTAGTTGACTGCAAAAAAAAACTTCTCTAACTGTACCTATGGAAGGATCTTGTTCAGAAAGGGCGTAAAGTAAATTGGTATTTTGCAAGTATAGCTTTTCTGGCTTTTGTAAACCAACTATACCTGCCTTTGATGAAAACAATAAGTATATTAATCGGGCATCCTGTAAGAAAAACAGATAGTTGCTGATGGTGTTTCGGTGTATCTTGGTTTTATTGGATAAGCTATTGATATTGGGCTTATAAGGTACCTCCTGGGAAATGATATACAATAATTGTAGCATCTTTTTAGCATGTCTGATATCAAAACCTTTCATTTCTGCCATGTCATATTCCACCATGATTCGAATTAATTGTTGAATACGCTGATGAAATGTTTCCTTGTATTCCAGGTAAAAGGGATAGTATCCATACCGTAAATATTCCCTGAAGTACTGTAAAGGTTTGAAATCTTGAGTAAAAAAATTTCTAAAATCCGTTTCAGGAGAAAGTATCTGATCGAGCGCTATAATTGGTAGTTTTAAATTATGAGCAAATTCAAGAAATTCTCTATACGAAAGCCCGGGTAATTCATATATTAAAGCCCGCCTGCTGAGGTCTGCTTCCTGCTTGGAAATATCAATGATGGATGATCCTGTAAAAATTATTTTTAAATCTTTATAGCGGTCGTAAAGGTTTTTTATCTCTTTCGACCAGGTTGGATATTTATGTACTTCGTCCAATACCAATATCTTACCTCCCTGCTGGTAAAATTCTTTGCCAACCTCCAGTAATGTATGGGTAGTAAAATATAATTCATCAAGAGAAAAATATGCCTTTTGCCGACGAGACAATTTTTGTTCTTTAAGCCATTGCAAAAGAAGTGTTGTTTTACCTACACCTCTAGCTCCTTTTAAGCCTATCAACCTGTCCTGCCAATGAATTTTATTAAATAAGCTTCTTTTAAACTTTAAAGAAACCTCAGCAATGAGCTTTTCCGATAATTCCAGTAATTCTTCCATATTTTGAATAAGTACATGTGCAAATTTAATTATATTTTGTACAAGTACTTATACAATTATCAGTTTCTTTTCCCTGGCGGAAACAATTCTTCTTCCAATTCATCCAGTATTGCAAGTCCGGACCAGAAGGGTTGTAAAACAGCTAAACGTCCATGCTGTTAATACCCAAAACATGATTATTTTTCCCTAACTACCAATTATTGCCCCGCCAGCACTTTATGCTTTTTGATAAAATCCTGATCTATTTCTACTCCACTACCTATTCCTTTGGGTAAATACAAAATCCCATCTTCCGGTTTCAGGCTGGAAGTTTTGCATTCGAAGGGGATATTGGTAGTCACTCCTTTAAACTCGTGATAAGGATCCGCATTGGAAATATCCGATACAAATTGCATCATATAAATATAACCCAGGCCGGTGCCGGAAATGTGCGGCACGCAGGGATAGCCCACTGCTTCGGCCATACGAGCCACCTTCATACAGCGGATCATACCACCAAAGTAAAACAAATCCTGCTGCACCATTTGCACCGCGTCCATGCCCAGCAACCAGCGGAAATTACGAATGCTTACTTCACCACCTCCGGAAGCAATCGGGATGTTCAAGGCCTCGGAAGTTGCTTTCCAGTCTTCGTAGTAGTCGGTAGGTACCGGTTGCTCGTAGAGGTCTATCTTGTTTTGCTCCAGAATTTTTCCCGCCATTATCGACTCAGGAACATTGTAGCTGCCATTACAGTTGGCATACAGGGTGATGTCGCTGGAAAAAGCTTCTCTGATCATAGGTGTCAGTTTTTCTGTGCGTCCGGTATATATCTGCGACCACCAATTTTGAATTTTACTGCTTTAGCGCCTGTTTCTGCCTGGTTTTTATTCTTTCCAAACTTTCCTCAGCCGATCTGCCACGATTATTATTGGCATGGTAAATGGCGATTTCCGTATTGTAAACACGCAGTATCCTTCGGAGCCATCTTTGGATCTAACCCGCACCATGTAATTATGACCATACTGAAGCAGTTCACAACCTTCGATGATCACGGGATCGGAAAATAATTCACGTTCTAAAACCGGGCGATTGGCGGCTTTATCCAGCAGGGCATATCGATTTACCGAACTAGCAGCTGTGGGCTTTGCCTGTAAACAAGAAGCGGAAGATAATCCTAACCCCGCTACCATATTTCAAACGAGTAACCATCAGTGGCCATTTATTGATTTTCATAATTAAGCAAAAAGACATCATAGCCAAATTGTTTTTTACATAAAACATTTTTTTATGTTGTTTTTTGTAAAAAACAATTTATATTTTTGTACTTTAGAGAAAACAAATATGGATAAGCTTAAAAAATTATCGGAGAAAAAGATTGGTTCGGTTAAAACAGATTTCGAGAGATCTCTGTCCCAAATAATTGATTGGCAACTGCCCTTGATTCTAATCAAAGGACACAGAGGTTCCGGCAAAACCACTTTATTATTACAAAAAGCAAAAACCCTACAGGAAAAATGCATCTATTTTAGCCTGGATGATATTTACTTTGAAACCTTCCGGCTGGCAGACACCATTGAAGAATTTTATGAGGATGGATACAGACATTTCTTTTTAGATGAAATTCACCGGTACCTGCATTGGTCTAAAGATTTGAAAAATATTTATGACAATTATCCGGAAATAAAAATTATAGCAACAGGATCTTCTATTCTTGAAATTAATAAAGGTAATGCAGATCTTTCCAGAAGATTAGTCAGCTATTATCTTCCGGGATTATCCTTCAGAGAGTTTTTGCAATTGGAACATAATTATTTACAAGATCCTGTGAAGTTAGAGGATATACTTACTAATCACAGTGAAATTGCCACACAAATAAATGATGAAATAGATGTGCTAAAAAATTTTCAGGAATTCATCAGGGTTGGTTATTATCCATTTTTTAAAGAAGGTAAAAAAGTATATAGCCAAAAATTAAGAGAAACCATCAATTTGGTCCTTGACATAGACATTGCCCCATTTGAAGAATTATCATTCTCAACTGTAAGGAATATGAAAAAACTACTTTTTATCATTGGGCAATCCGTACCTTTTACTCCCAACATTTCCAAACTGGCTGAAAAATTAAATGTAACCAGGAATACTGTGCTTAAAATACTGGATTTGCTTTCACAAGCACGAATCATATCTTTATTAAGGCAGGACACTAAAGGAATAAGCTTTCTGCAAAAACCTGAAAAAATATATTTGCAAAATCCTAACCTAAGCTGGGTTTTGTCAAATAATCTTCCTGATACAGGAAATCTTAGAGAAACTTTTTTCTTCAGCCAAACAGAGGTAAAACATAATATAACTTCTTCCAGATACGGCGACTTTATGTTGGATGATATTTACACTTTTGAAATAGGTGGTGCTTCAAAAATAGCAACTCAAATAAAGGGAATACCCAATGCATTCATTGCTGCAGATGATATCAAAGGTGGTGTTGATAATAAAATCCCACTTTGGCTATTTGGGTTTTTATATTGAAACAGCTCCTTTTAATATCCAGGCATTACCGCCTTCCGAACCTCGGAAATCAACCTTACTATTTTATCTCCTTCCAGAATTTGGCTATTTTGTATCGTTTCATATCGGTAGGGATGGCCTGGTATTTGAAATAATCAAATGCAGCTTCCCTGCCTTCTCCCACTGCATACAAGCCCAAATACATGCCGGTAAAGCCGGTATAATATTCTCCTACGGTATGAATGGTGATGAACCAGTTTTTCATGGTAGCCAATTCCTGAAACTTTTTTCCATCAAAATAGGAAAATGTATACTGCCAGGGATCACCGTTTACTTTTAAAATCACTTCTTCACCCTTAACGGGAATTACTTTTTCTTCCAGGTTGATGTCATCTATTTTGCGACGAACTATCAAAACCTTTTTCCCGCTTCTTTGACTCAGAAACAAATCATAATGGTAATCGCGAGCCATGAAAACCGTTAAACCGGCTTCGTGATCCGCTGACTGCGGCTGGAAGGAAAGTTTAGTTTCGGCCTCAAAAAAATAATCCTTCTGCCGGCGCATCACCAGTGCTTTCTGCGGCAGGCTGTCCAGGTTGTACTGATTGGCTTTTAATAAAAACCTGCTTTTATCTGACTGCAATTGCCAAAGTTTCGGGTCGGGATTATTCATAAAGTTCCATTCCAGGTCCAGGTTTTCTTGGTCAAACTCCTCCACTTCACTGGCTACTGGCTGTTTCGGTTTTTGCCAAAGTTTATCGGTAGTAACTTCCAGGGTTATTTTTCCTTGGTTGTACATCACCGGCCATCCATTTTGCCAGGTTACCGGCGCCAGGTGCGTTTCCCTTCCCAGCAGGCTTATTTGCTGTGAAAATCCACCAAAATTCCTGATTCCCAGGAAAGCCATCCACCAATTACCGCGATGGTCTTCAATAAGTTCGGCATGGCCTGTCGCCTGAATGGTATAACTTCGGTAAAAAGTATTACGCAGGATTGGATTTTCGGGATTGTATTCGAAGGGGCCATAGGCATTATCGGAGCGGAAAATGCTTTCCCGGTGGCCCATATCAGTACCACCATGAGCAATCAGCAGGTAATATTGTCCATCTATTTTGTATAAATGCGGTCCCTCGGCGCCATAATATTCCGGGTCGTGAAAAATCAATTTTGGCTCGCTTTGCAACTTACCACTTTCCACATCTACTGCTGCCTGCAATATCCCGTGACTTTCCTTGTAATCGCCTGTCCAGGTAACCAGCGCCTTGTCCCCTTCGAAATAAAGGGATGGATCATAACCGTCTATGGGTACTGTCACCGGGTCGGACCAGGGACCTGCAGGATTTTCCGCAGTGATGATGAAATTACGACCATGTTTGGTGTTGGTGGTAATGATGTAAAATTTACCCTGATGGTAGCGGATGGTGGGTGCATAAATACCGCTCCAGATTTTGGTTTCATGCAGGTCGATCTGTTCTCTACGATGCAAGCCGTAGCCAATCAATTCCCAATCCACCAGGTTTTTGCTGTGGTAAATGGGAAATCCCGGAAAATAGCAAAAGGAGCTGGTAACCAGGTAGTAATCCTCTCCTACCCGCACAACTGATGGATCGGGATTGAACCCGGAGATGACTGGATTGGTGTAAGTGTAGGTTTGCGCATGCAAGAGATTTGTGCAAAAAAACAAAACAACTAGTAATCGGTAAATATTTCTCATTTTCTTATTCCATTATTTTTAAAAACAATACTCCATGGCCGGGCACTTGCGCCGAAAACTCACCCTCAAACTTACCAATATTCTTATGCCGCCATACGTCACGCAAAATTTTTTCACCTTCAATGCCCAGCATCTCCCAGTCCAGCTTCACTTCCCTGGGGTTGAGGCCGAAATTACATAAAACCACTGCTTTGCTGCCATCGGCTAATTCTTTGCTCCAGATTTCCACCAGCTCATTTTGATAAACCCTGCCGACTCCGGCACCCAAGGGGTCCTGGTTGATGGCCAACACTTCATCATTGGTCAGCAGGTTGACGGTGAAATCATCCAGGCGGGTAAGGTCGCAACCCAGCAGCATGGGTGAGGCAAACATGGCCCATAGGCTAATGTGAGTGTATTGTTCAGTGGGTGTAAGCCGGGTATAGTGCAGATTGCCATGGCCGCCGCCCAGCCAGCCTACCACCAGCATATCGGCATCGTTCCAGTGGCCGGGCCGGCTGTATTGCTGCCAGCGGTCCATTTGCTGCACGATGGAATACACCGAACCCCAGGTATCGATGATATCGCCGGTGGTTCGCCAGGAATTGGCATGCTTGCTCAATTCTTCTATTTCTGAAAAGGGCGACGAATTGGACAAACTGAAGTAGATATCACGTCCTGATTGGCGTAAGGCCTCATTCATCACTGCAGTATGAGCCACATCGTTGGGGTGCCAGTCGTACTTCATGTAGTCGATGCCCCAGTCTGCCCACTGTTTGGCATCAGCTTCTTCAAAAGGAAATACGCCAAACCGGCTCTGGAACTCGTTGTATTCGTAAGGGTATTGACCATCCGGAGTATCGGCCGAACTGCCGATGTAGCCCGCGTAGCTCAGCTTCCAGGGGGTAGAGTAAATGCCTACCTTCAAACCCATGACATGTATGTCATCAGTAATTTTTTTCATGTCAGAAAATTTTTCATTGGCCAGAATGGCATTGTACTTTCCGCCTCTTTCCCCCTGCCAGCCGTCGTCCATGTTCACATAGGTCCAGCCGTGGTCAATTAATCCATGCTCCACAAAGGCACGGGCCGTTTCCCGAATGATTTTTTCGTCGAAATTTTTGCCGTAAGCATTCCAGTTGTTCCAGCCCATGGGCGGTGTGAGGGCGATGGTCTCCCCTACTTTAATTGTGAAAGGCTTACTGTCTTTTCCTTTTTTATTTTTCACCAGCAAGGTTACCGGGTATTCGCCTGCCTGGCTGATGGTGCCGGTAATTAATCCATTGGTTTGATTTACCTGTAAGCCTGCCGGCAAATTATCTACACTATAGCTAAGCGGTGCCTTACCGGTAGCAGGTATTTTATAAAAAAACGGTGCACCAGGCCGTACACCAAATACAGATGGCCCGTTGATTTTTGGCTTATCACCGACTTGAGGTGTAAGCAAATAGGGTGCTTTACCTTCCGGAGTAAAGGCTTCAGGTCGCTGGCCAGAGACCTTAAACTTAGCATCGGCCCAGTTGACCACTCCGCGAAATTTGCCTTTGCCATGCCTTACCATCAGTAGCAGTACGTCTACCCCGCTCAGGTCAACATCACATTCCTTTGGATAATCCACCTGACCCATCAGGCCACTGCGCCAGAGGATTTTATCATCGCCAATTACCATAAATTCCTGGGGCGAACCTTCCAAATGCCGCACCGCGTCATCCAGTCCCACCACCGCGCTGAACTTTTCAGTGCCCCCGTTGAGCCTGATGTAAAATGTGCTGCTGGCATGAGTACCAAGGCCTCTTTCATAGTTCTTTCCACCCATAGAAATAGGACCACCTTCTGTATTTAAATTTCGCTTGGATTCGCTTCTGTCCTGGGTTACCTTGCTGATGTCGAGTTCGTCCAGCCAGATGGTGCGGGTGTTTTGTGCACAAAGGGTAACATGAATAAAAAATGTAAGAGTAATGGAAATTAATAGTTTCATAATAAGGTATTATTAAGATTTGTCCATTAATTATAGAAATTATTTAGCTGTTGCTATTGATGAGCTTTTGCCCTAGACCAAACAAGTTAATGCATTAATATCAAATAGATTATCTATTCAATCTTAAAAAAGATAAAAATGGCTTTTTTAAAAAATTTTCATATTATTTGTTCTTCTTTTTTTCTAATGCAAAGCGTAACTTAAGTAGTTCTTCTGTAGAGAGTACATTTTTATAGCCTTTAGCTCTAAGTCCATTTATTCTTGAGAATTAAGAATTAAATCTCCTATTAAACTATTTGTATTTAATATCGCACTGAAAACAATGTTAGAATCGATTACTACAATCATTCCAAAAAAGAATCTTTATTTTTTTTCCACCAGGACAGGTTTATTTCATTTGCTAAATCATCAGCATCTTCTTGTGTGGCTTTTGAACTTGAGGTAACTGATAATTAATGTAATCAATTATTCTCTGGGCTCCTTCTAAATCAACTGTATTAGGAATCCTGATCAGAATTTCTTTATCTGTTCTTTCAATGATCATTTTTAAAATTTTTATTAAATCACTACTTGTGCCTATTTAAAGCTCTTAATCATTAATATTACCTGTAAAGATAAACAAAATACAAGGAATAGTTTTTCTTTCAAACCTGTTGCTCCTGGATGATTCCGACCTTCTGAACAACTAATGAACTATTTAGCTTCCATTATTGAATTAGGTTAATAATTACCACTACTTCTAATGCTGTTCACTTTATCCCACTCTACATCGGTAGAATCTACCCAACGCCAGAGCAGGGTAGTATCGCCACGCATAAATCGGGGATAAAAATTACGACTGTTTTCACGGGCATAGGGATATTCTTCAAATATTTCACCTTTGCCAAACATGCGTGGGTCTCCTTCTTCTTCTAATTTGGTAAAAAGTTCCTCTTTCATTTGCTGTTTAAGTTTGGCATATTGAGGATCATCTGCCAGGTTATTTACATTGTAAAAATCATTTTTGATATTGTATAATTCTTCCTGCGGACGTTTGCCAAAGCAAAGTTGCCAGTGCTTTGTTTCTTCACCACTACGCCGGTTATTTAAAATCACAGTTTTGGTAGGAGAAGCATCGGTATTCGTGTAGCCGGTTTCAGGATTTCCTGCCGGCCAGCGGTCAGGTTCAAAATTATGCAGATAAATAAAATTGTCTTTTACCAGGCCACGAATCGGATAACCTACATCATCGGGTCTGCCTACATCGTGGCGTTCTTTACCTATCAATACATAATCATGCCCCAAACCTGTATTTCCTACCTTATCCGAATAAAAAATACCGGTCAGGCTTTTACCGGTAATGGGAAACATGCCTGCCTCATCGGCATTTGCATTGGCTAATTCAATAAAAGTAGGGGCAAAATCTATGAAGTTAACATAGTCTTCAATCACCCTGCCCGGATTTTTGATGCCTTTTCCCCACATGATGGCCAGTGGCATATGGTTACTGATTTCATAAGCCTGCCCTTTGATGCGTGGAGAAGGCATACCATTATCGGCTGTCACAATTATCAGGGTATTGTCCAATTCACCCTTGGACTCAATCTGCTCTATCATCTTAGCCAGCTGCTGGTCGAAATATTCAATTTCAAAAGCATAATCCAGCATATCATGTCGCACCGTATCATTATCAGGCCAGAAGGCTGGCACTTCTTTGATTTGTGACGGGTCTTTTCCACCCAGTTGAGCACCTGATTTAAATTCATAGCGGCGATGTGCTTCGGAGGCGGAATACCAGAAAAAGAAAGGCTGGTCATCTTGCCGTTCTGCTAAAAAAGCATCAAAGTTAGCAACATAGTCAATGTTGCTCATATGGCTGGTAGGAGTTTCATGCTTTAGCTGGTTGTAAGCTTTTCCGCCAATCGAGGTTTGCTTACCGTTAATGCGCGGATCATATCCCCGACCAGTGTATCCTACATGATATCCGGCGTTAGTTAAAGCATCAGTAAAAGTTTTATACTTCTCCGGCCAATTCACGATATGGTTAGCGCCGGCCTCTAACTGCCAGGAATTTCTACCGGTGAGAATAGAAGCCCGGGAAGGAGAACATTTGGAGTTTGGTGTGTAAGCATTGGTAAACAACAAACCTTCGGCTGCCACCCTGTCAAAGGCTGGTGTTTTAATCCAGTCCATGCCGTAAGCGCCCATGTGCGGATAACTGATGTCATCAGCCAGGGCAAAGAAAATATTGGGGCGCTGGTTATCCGGTTGATCTGTTTGAGAATTGCATGCAAAGAACACCCATGTAATAGCTACTAAATATACTTTTTTCATAATCTTAGGTTATTAAATTTTCTCTATCAAATTCAACAAATATTCTTAAGGTTTTTCTAAAACCTTTTCATAAAACGCTTTTAAAAACTCGCCCCGGGTTTCACTTACAGCGGCTATTTCAATTGCCTTGTCCTTCATTTCCATACCAAATTTTTCTTGCGACAATCTTATCCATTCTGCTTTTAATTCATCTGTCAGAGGCACTTCCGGCATCACGTCGTGATAGGTAAATGCCTGCCAGGTATATTTAATAATATGCTCACCTACATCTGCCTGGAGCGAATCAGGATACAGATGCTGAAAAAATCCACGATTACCCAGGAATTGTACAGCATGAAAATAAGGAGAAGAAGGGGGCACATCGGAAACATAAAACGTTTTGGCGTCGGCATTATGAAGCCTGGTTTGAACAACAGCAACATCAATCTCCCAGGGGGCTTTATCATTTTCCAGCGCTACTACCGCTGCCATTCCGGCAGCTTCTCCCAGAGCGGTCCACACAGGCTCCATACGAATGGTGGAATACCCCACCCGGCTGGCAGAAAGTGCCACAGGTACCAGCAGGTTTTTCGTTTTTTTCGGAAGTATACATCGATAAGGCACCTGGTAAGGTACTGTAGGCTGTCCTTTAATCATACCGGCTTTATGACCGCTGCTATCCAGGTGCGAACCATGACTATTGAAGCCAAAATCTCCGATGGCTACACCATCCTCATGAGCGGGTGCTCTTACACTACCCGCGGCTGGTCTGCCATCCTTTTGGGTAAAAACATATTCTCCTATCATCCTTCTTCCTTCGCGCACGTACAGCCAGGGTGGAAAATGATTGTTTTCCATAAATTCGTCTTTAGGATAACCCCAGAGTGACATTTCTGCCCTTACATTTTCCGGCAACCGTTTGTCATGACTGAGAAAGTAAAAGTAGCTTTTAGCTTTAAATTCTGCCAATGCTTTTAATTCCTGTCTTTCGGCATAACCGGCTTCCGGCCAACTGTCGGTTTCATTGTAAAGCATGAAACTCTCCGTATCGGAGGAGTGGCGGTCATTTAAATTTGCCTTGTGATTGGGAATTTCCAAGATTTGAATCACGTCCTGTAATTTGGAAAATCGGCCACTGCGAAACCCCTCAAGCAAAATAGGATAAGCAGTAGAGTCATACCCTTCCGGGGGGTAAAACTCGATACGATTAACGGGGTCTTTGGTCACCGCTACCCGAAAGTTGTAGGACATCACATGAGGATTGGATTCTTCGGGAGCCAGGCTTTCGTTATACCTTTCCTGGCTTTCTGCTCCTAATACATACTCTTCACCAGCCATGGCCATCAAATCCCCTTCATAACTGGCATCGATAAAAATTGTGCCTTTTATTTTTTCCAGTTGGTTATTTTCTAAATTTCTGACTTTTAATGCATTAATTTCGCCTCCTTGCATAACAGCTTCTTCCAATAAATAACCTTTCATTGTGGTAACTCCAGCATCTTTTATCATATTGGTAAAAATACGCAGCGCCACTTTAGGCGAATAATTGGCTCCCCGCCACGAATCTTTGTATTCCTGCGATTCTTCAGCAAAAGTATTTTTATAATGCAGTGCCACACTATCGGTAAATTCTTTCCAG
>CAZQEZ010000067.1:188-23907 GCA_964592475.1 uncultured Roseivirgaceae bacterium | reverse complement strand
ATTTTATAAAAATCACCAAATACCCAATATTTTTCTAATCACAATTATTTGCCCGGTGTGATAAGCATTATGATCTGCCAGCAACAAAGCTTCTTTTAATAAATTATGTCCATCATCATAGGGAAAACTTTCGTAGAGATCATTTTTAGGATTATTGATATAGTCTATCATTCGATTTAGATCTGCTTCAAATGATATTAAAGATTGCTGATAAATTTGTTCACTTGCTGGTTTGGGTTCTTTGGGCCAGTAATCCTCTGGCCATTCCATTGGTTGATAATTTTCGTTAAGCGTGTAATCGATAATGTCTTTTTGGGCTAGTCGTGTATGCTCTATTTGTTGCCAAAGAGAATATGGTATGTTGTGTTCTGTTTTTTCCAATTGTTCATACTGAATATCTTTAGCAGCGATTAGAAATGGTACATGCGCATTTTTCGCGTTTAATAAACTTACCAGATATTTTCTTACTTCTATTTCACCTCTTTGCATATTTTTTTGTATTTATGTATTATAACTGGTTAAAACTTTTAATGTTAAATCATGAAGATGTTAAGGTCATTTACGTTTTTCTTGTTATTGTTGAAATCTGCAAGTTTATATTCACAAATTTTGAACGTTGAAAAAGGGCGTCAGGAGGCTGATTCCACTAATCAATTTGTTGGCGATCTGGCACTTGATTTTTCAATTAACAATCGTAGTGCTACAGCCGATGATGAAAATCGTTTGATTGGTTTTAATCTAAATTCGGATTTGGGGTTCATTGCTAAGCAAAATACTTACTTGTTATTTTCTAATTTAAATTTTATTTATGCTACTGATGATCCGGTAATAAGAACGGGTTATTCGCACTTTCGCTCTACATTTTTGTATAAGAAACCATTCTCATACGAATTATTTGGTCAAATCCAATTTGACTTGGGTCGAGGACTGCAATTTCGACAATTAGCTGGAGGTGGTTTACGCTTTAATATATTAGATAGTGATGATTTGGATTTGCACGTAGGTATAGGCGGGATGTGGGAAAGAGAAACCTGGAAATTCCCTGATTCGGATCTTGAAACTTCTTTAGCCTTGTTAAAGTCTAGTAATTATTTCACAATACGTAATTCCTTTTCTGATAATGCAAGCTTTGGCGCTACTTTTTACTATCAAACAGGTTTCGATAATGGAATAGATGCCTTCCGACACCGGATAAGTATTGATACTTCTCTGGAATTTAGTTTGTCAGATTTTTTGGCCTTCGCGGTAAGCTTTAGTGGCGCCTTTGAAAATGAACCCGTAGTGCCAATTTTTAAATATATGTATTTTTTGCAGAATGGAATAAAATTTAGCTTTTAGTTTGCTACCACAAAAAGTATGGATTGCCTAATATTGTGGTAATGGAAAAGTTTGTAGTATCGGCAAGAAAATACCGTCCGAAGGGATTTGAAGAAGTAGTAGGGCAGGAGCACATTACCACCACTTTACAAAATGCGATCGACAATAACCAACTAGCCCAGGCTATGTTGTTTTGTGGTCCGCGGGGGGTAGGTAAAACTACCTGTGCGCGTATTCTGGCTAAAATGATCAATAATTTTGAAGATGGAGACGTGGTACATTCACCCAACGCGCTTAATATTTACGAGCTCGATGCTGCCTCCAACAATTCTGTTGATGATATTCGTAATCTTATTGATCAGGTACGATATCCACCTCAATATGGCAAGTACAAAGTGTACATTATTGATGAGGTACACATGCTTAGCAATGCAGCTTTTAATGCATTCCTTAAAACTTTGGAAGAGCCTCCTTCCTATGCCATTTTTATATTAGCTACTACCGAAAAGCATAAGGTAATCCCTACTATTTTATCGAGATGTCAAATATTCGATTTTAATCGGATACAGGTGAGTGATATTGCTCAGCATCTCAAAAAAATTGCACAAAGCGAGACAATTGATGCAGAAGATGATGCTTTGCATTTGATTGCCCAAAAAGCTGATGGTGCATTGCGCGATGCACTTTCATTGTTAGATATGATTGTTACTTTTTCTTCGGGCAAAAAAGTAACTTACAAAAGCACGATAGACAATCTTCATATTCTAGATTATGATTATTATTTTCAGTTAACCGAGTATTTGCTACAAGAAAAAATAGGTGACGCTTTAATGTTATTTGACGAAATTCTTAAAAAAGGATTTGACGGGCATAACTTTTTGGTTGGCATAGCAGAGCATTTTAGAAATTTGTTGGTATGTAAAGATGCCAAAACGGTAACTTTATTAGAAGTAGCAGAGTCGATTCAGAAAAAATATGTTTCTCAAGCAGACGAAGCACCTTTATCCTTTTTGCTTTCGGCACTTAACATAACTGGCCAGGCCGACCTTAATTATAAGATGAGCAAAAATCAACGCTTACATGTAGAGCTTACTTTAATGAAGTTGGCGCATATAAATGCTGCTTTGCAAATGGCTTCTGTAGCTGCCAATGGAGACACAATAAAAAAAAAAGTAGTGTAAATAACGCTGATGAAGAAAAACCGGAAGAGCTAACCAATAATCAAGCAACCAAGTCTAATTTTGTTCCCAAAGTAGGTAGTATAAAAAAAACAACTCAACTTCCTAACCTGAATCAACTTAAGGAAAAACTTAAAAATAAACCTGTAAGCGAAACGGAAGCTAATATTTCTGAAAGTGATCAAGAAACAGTCAAAGACGAAGGTATATTATATGAAAAGCCGGTTTTGGACAAAGAAAAATTGGATCAATATTGGGAAGCATTCAAATCACAATTGAAAGATGCAGGTAAAAGCACGGAAGTAGCCATTTTAAATCAACCCTATTCTTTACCGAAGGAAAATATTATAGAATTACAGATCAACAGTGTGTTACAGGAAGATATTTTGGAAAGATTTAAGATTGAGTTGCTTGGTTATTTAAGAGAAAATTGTGATAATCCTGCAATAAAACTACAAACGAAAATGGTAAAAGAGGATCATGATAAAAAACTCTATACCTCGCAAGATAAACTTAATTATTTGGCAGAAAATAATCCTAATGTATTAGACTTGCAACGCAGATTGGGGCTGGATATAGATTTTTAAGGTTACATCTTCTAAATTACTTGATAAAAAATAGCGTGGATTGAGCCACGCTATTTTTGTTATGAATTTTAAACTATTTTACTCAAATTATTTGGAAGAAATATTTTCTTTTTGTCCTTCTTTCTTGTCTTTTGGTTGGCCATTATTATTAGGAAAAAATTGGTCTAATTCTGCTCCCAGTAAAACTTCTTTTTCAAGCAATGTTTCTGCTATGTCTTCTAATTGCTTTTTATGCTGCTCTAGCAAAGATATTGACCTTTTATATTGTTGATCGATAAGCTTTTGCACTTCTTCATCAATCATTTTGCCTAAGTGTTCACTATAGGGCTTTTGAAATGATTCTGACCACTGGCCGGAGCTATCGTGAAAACTTATGTTGCCAATTTTGTCATTGAAGCCATACATTGATATGGAAGAGTAGGCCATTTTTGTTATTTTTTCAAGATCATTTAGAGCTCCCGAAGTTATTTCGTTGAAAATTATTTGTTCTGCAGCTCTACCGGCAAGTGCCATGCACATTTTATCATAAATTTGCTGCTTAGTATGCAATTGGTGTTCCTCTTCACGATACCAGTTGGCACCCAAAGATTGACCTCGTGGAATAATACTTACTTTTACCAGATTTTCTACCTTTTGCAATAGGCGACTAACTACAGCGTGACCGGCTTCATGATAGGCTATTACTCGTTTTTCGTGTTCAGGTATTATTTTAGATCGCCGCTCTAAGCCAGCAATAGTTCTATCCATAGCCTCTACAAAATCATCTTGCTCCACGGCTTTTTTCTGTTTACGCGCGGCTATCAATGCTGCTTCATTACATAGATTAGCCAGATCAGCTCCGGAAAATCCCGGAGTTTGTGATGCTAATAAATCAATATCTAAATCACCTTTTAGCTTGATATTTTGGGTATGTATTTTGAGTATTGCAATTCTTTCTTTGTGATTAGGCACATCGAAATAAATTTGCCTGTCAAATCGGCCTGGCCTCATCAATGCTTTGTCTAAAATATCAGATCTGTTGGTTGCTGCCAATACAATAACGCCCGAATTGGTGTCGAAACCGTCTAGCTCCTGTAGCATTTGATTAAGGGTGTTTTCCTGCTCATCGTTACTTTGCATCGATTTCGCTTTACGTCGTGCCCGGCCTATCGCGTCAATCTCATCGATAAATATAATACAGGGAGAAAGCTTTTTGGCCTGATCGAATAAACTTCTAACTCTTGATGCTCCCACACCCACAAACATTTCTACAAAATCAGAACCAGATATACTGAGAAACGGCACATCAGCTTCACCAGCGATTGCTTTTCCCATCAGCGTTTTACCAGTACCGGGAGGGCCTACCAATAATATACCCTTAGGGATTTTGGCTCCTAAATCAGAATATACTTTTTTGTCTTTCAGATAAGAAACTACTTCTTTAATTTCTTCTTTGGCTTCTTCCAGCCCTGCAACATCATCAAATCTTACTTTTGGCCGGCTTGCTTTTTCATATACCTTTGCTTTAGATTTACCCATGCTAAAAATTCCTCCGCCTCCACGCTGGCTCATGCCGCGAGAGATAAATACCCAAAATAATATTAACAAACCTATAGGTATAAGCCAGGTGAGTAAATCTTCCCCGATATTAAATCTTTCTTCGTAAGAAATAGGCACCATTTCCTCTTCAGAAAAATTGGCGGTTGCTTCATCCATTTTGTTTTCAAAAGTTTCCACCGACCCTATGTTGAAATAGTAATGTGGACCAGGAGGTAGGCTATCTGAACCAAACAGTCCTTCTGATTCTAATTCGCTATACTCGGAAGTGCTAAGTGCTCTGTTTTTTATGTAGACTTCTGCTTTTTCTTTATTTACCACTACTACCTTATCCACTTCATTGTCTTCCAGCATATTGTTTTTAAATTGGCGCCAAGTAGTTTCAGTAGGCCCGCCACCGCCGGAAAACAAGAAAAACCCGAACATGATCAAAAGAAAGAACATGAAAATTCGACTCATGTCCATTGGGTTTTTGTTAGTGTTTTTATTTTGGCTTCTCTCACGCAATCTTTGCAAAAGGTCTCTTTTCTCTTTTTCTTTCATATGGATTTAAAAAATGATTGGATACTATTTTCTTCTTTTCAATTGGTATAACTGAAAATAGCACCTTTCGTTCAAATGCTAATTTCAAATCATCTTGTGATGGCGAAATGCAGGATTTTTTTGATGAAGGATTCAAAGAGTTGTTTTCAATTGTTACCCTCAGCACCTTTCAGCAGGGTCAGTGGGAGTACCATCAGATACACAACTTGAAGGTTACGATTCGGAGGCCGTTGGCGGTAAAGCATTAAAGATAGTTTTATTTATTTCAATAAGAGTTAAAAAGTTGTTTCATGCATGTTTTTCTTCATGAAGAAGTCTTTTAATTTTATTAGTTATATAAGATTGACTTTACAAAGGCTATAAGTTTTCAAATAACCTAATAAAAGATGTAAGATTATTCACAATAGATTTTCTCGTATTGTTCTTCCGTAAATGCTTGTCGCTGTAGTATTTTGCCATCACTGTTATAATAAATGATCACGTAAAAATCGGCTTCACGTATATTTTTTTCAGCAAAATATAATGGGTATTCATTTGAGCCCAGGTTAACTATCTCATTAAATGTAGGCGGTATAACTTCTCCTTTCGTGCTACTATATATTCCATATTGCGCATCACTATTACAAAGTATTATTTTTTCCTCGTCTTTATTATCTATAAAGCGAAAGTCATCTATTTTGTCTACAAGCACTTTTTGGTCTGCAATTGAAATAATTTGCCATTGATTTTCATCATTCATAACCAGCGTACTCGTATCATTCCAATGAACTATTTTTTCATATTTATAATCGAGCACTTTTTCTCCTTTTAGGTCAATAAGTCCCCAATCGTTATTTTTTGAAGCCAAAATTAAACTATCGCCATAAGGTTTAAGTAATGCATCGAACTGTGGTTTTATATGCACAGCTTTTGTTTTGTTATACAAGCCGAATTTTTTATTGCGCAATATAGAAACATAGCCATTATTATAATGCCCTATACCATCGAAAATTGATTTTAGCAATTGATTGCCTTCGGTATCATAAAGACTTTTGTTGCGGTATTCCACCAGAAGATAATCATTACCCAATGCAGTCACTTTATTGTATTTGCCACTCATTAGTTGCTTACCGGAAGCAGAAAAGACAGTAATATAATTTTTGTTATCTATTATTGCAATGTATTCATTTTGGACCCTATCGCTAGAGATCATATTATTATCTTTTAACAATTGTATTTCATCAGAGGCCTTCAGTGGAATTGATTTCCTGTTAGTGGTAAATATAAAAGTGCTATCCGAGTTGCTCAAGTATGCAAAATTGTTGCTCATTATTTTTGCCGAATCATAAATAAATCCAGCCATCACTTCTGATTGAGGAGAGAAAAAAGCCCAACGGTTATCTTTTTTGATGGCTAACCAGTAATCATTATGTTGTACCTGGTCAAAACCACTTTCAGAAATAGGCAGCATTCTTTCGTTAAGAAGTTTATTTTTACCATCTTTTTTAACTAACCAGCCATTATTAATTCTATGTATTTGGTGTTTTTCAAAAGGAATAACGGTATGTAATGCTTGATCCAATAGGGTTTCGGCATCTAATCGATAGCATCTAACCATTCCGTTATTCATTAACTCTACTTCATCATATAAAAATCTCGGTACGAATTCTTGTCCACTAGCCCCTTTTGTAATCATTTCAGCGGTAGCCAGAGCCAGCATGTCGTTATTTTTAAATACAAAAAGTCCATCCTCATAATTTATATCATCATATTTGGAGGAAATTAGCGGCAACCCGAAAAATGAGACCAGTCCAACTTTGTTGCCATCTACTATTTTTATAAATTTTTCTGCTATTACAGTTGCATCTTGTACTTTTAAATCAGTAAGCTGATATCCCGATTTATGTATTATAATATAGTTGTCTTGATTAAGTATTTTTAAAAGTCCATATCCCATATCAGTAAAACTTTGATAAGGCTTCGACCATATAATAGATCCATTACGTCCCATAAGTGACCATTGCCCACCCTTTTTTACTTCTAAAACGTCGGAGAATATATTGCCGCAATAATATTCTTTTGGTACGGCTTCATATTCAAAGTCTAATACAAGATTAAAATTTTTGTTTCTGAATCCATACTGGCTACTATTTTCATCTATTGTAGTTATCCAATAGCCGTCGTCAAGAGCAATTGCTTGCTGCAGAGAATCAGATTTGGCAATACGGTAGCTTGAGAAAAAAGAGTTGGGCGAGTTGTTTTGCTTATGTAAATGATAAAGAAAACTTCGAGCTAAAGGGGCGTACCTGCTACGCGGATAATTTTTTATGAATTCGACATAGGTAGAAACATCATTGGATATAGTGCTTAATTTTAATATTTTATTTTCCGCTTCGTGGCGGTAAGGTGTTTCAGGATACTGCTGTAGAAACCGTTGGTAACTAGACAACTTACCATCTTTGGTTTTTTCTTGAAAGAGTAGAATATCGTAAAATTCAACAGCTTCTTTTATCTGCCGTGAATCCGGATAAGTTTTCATGAAATATTGATATGCCTCGTAGGTATTTAATCGGCGAGCTTCCTGCCAGGCTATTTCATTTCGCAGTTCTATGGCTTGTGATAGCTGAGGAGCAGTTGGGTGGTTGTCAATAAATTTGTCATATTCAGCTATTGTATGTTCTTGCTTTGCTTCGGCAAATGCAGCAGTATCTATTCTGAGCTTTTGTCTTAGTATGGTGCTATCGTTTATATTGGCTTTGGAAAGCTTTTTTAGTGCTTTTTCATCAACTATCTCGTATTGAGTTCTGGCAAGTTTAATGTGCCACCACGCTGAATCTACCTGATATTGATGGTAACCAGTATCCAAATACATCAATGAGTAAACATAGTGCGCTCCCGGACTAATACTATCTTTATCTAATAGCTTTTTTAGCTGATTTTCTACTTTATCATACTTGGCTTTTTCCAGTAATTTAAGCGCTCGCTTTGGACTGGCAGCCATAGCAAATGTGTGCAGTAGCACAGCTGATAGTACTAAAATAAATACCCTCATCTTATTATTCTTCTTCCACCTCAAATATAAACATCCATCGGTAACTAAACGCTATATTACTTACAATCATTTTCTTTTACAAATTTTGTGTATAGAAAACCTTAATTTGCTGAACCTCAATTATAAGATTATTGAGAAGCAGAATTACTTCTATTGGCCTAAGGTTGTTTCTTGTTACGTTATTTAAAAATTATAAATGTAATATTATTTATTAGATAAGTTATATATTAACACCAATTAATATAAATATTACAATAATAAATAGTATATTTGCAATACAGGTTTTAAGCAAAAATTACATTATGAAAACATTTATTCAAATAGTTTTATTTTTTCTAATCATCGTGCTATCGCGTGTAGAGGGTAATGCTCAGACAGTAAAAATGAAAATAGTGCCAGATGAGAGTAGTTTAAATCAGCCATATAATCAAACTATAATTTTAAATGACTCGGTTGTTGTGATGAACAATAGAGTTTTTGATTGTGATTTTAAAATTGGCACCTATGTAAGTTCCGAGGGAATGTTGTATACAAAAAGGGAATATTTGATGCCTGAAAGCAAAAAAATAATTTGGTATGAAATAAATCATAAGGACCAGCCCTTTGATTATATATTAATTGCAGATAGATATTATTCCATAGCCAATAAATCCTATGGAGTAAAAGAATATGAGTTGTATGATAAATTTGTGAGTAAAAATTAAGTGATACTTAATTTGAAACGGCCAGGTACTTTATAGTGCTTGGCTTTTTTTATGTCTTTGTTATTTCAACGTGTTCTATTACATTGACTTTAAGGCCGATAAGTTAGGCATCGTTGGATTATTCAATTATTTTAAGAACTTTGTATTCCAATAATTCCTTTGTCTGATAAATTATCAATGGATTCATCAAATCATCAACGTATTAATTTTTTACTTAATAGTAGCTTAGATGGAATTTTTGCTACTGACCTTGATTTGAAAATCACGGAATGGAACCTGCAAATGGTTCGATATTCTGGGGTTCAAAAAGCTGATTGTATAGGAGTAACAATTACTACCATTTTTCCAGCTCTAGACAATTCTAATCTCATGCAGAAATTGAAAAAGGTGCTACGAGGTGGATTTGAAATTATTAAAGGAATGCCTTTTAATAAAATCTTGCAACACGGCATCAATGAGTTTTACGAAGGTTATTATTCCCCGGTATTTAATGAAAATAATGAAATCATTGGACTAATGGGGGTAGTGAGGGAAATAGGTTTGCGCAAAAATTTTACGGCCCAGGTAAAAATAGATGAAGCAAATGATCCTAAAAACCAATCCTCTCAACAAACAGATTATCAAAAGATAAGCGAAAAACATAACGAACTCGTAAGAATTGTCAATCATAGCCCTGCGATAGCATTTAGTTGCCATCTTGACCAGGAGCGTACATTTATTTTTATATCGGAAAATATAAATCAGCTTGGGTTTAAATCAAATGAGTTGCTGGGAAAAAGGGCTTCATTTAAAGCTTTAATTAATGGTGATGATTATGCACAAATAGAAAATAGTTATAGAAACTATGTTATATCAGGAGAAAATGAAAACTTCATTACAGAGTATAAAGTAGTTACACCTTATGGAAATCAGCGTTGGATACAAGAAAGAAGCTGGATTCAGCAAGATGATAAGGGCAATGCCATAGCAATGGAGGGAGTGCTGGTAGATGTTTCTGTTAAAAAATTTGCTGAGGAGGCACTTTTTGCCAGTAAAGAGCATTTCCAACTTTTATTTGAGAAAGCGCCCATAGGCATGGCAATAATCAATCAAGATGGAAGTTTTTCTAAAATCAATCAAGCTTTTTTAATACTTACAGGTTACGATCAAAATGAAATTTACAACATAAAAAGTAGTGATATTGCTCACCCTGATGAAGTAGTTAGAAATGAAGGTATAGATAAAAAAATATTTGATCAGAAACTGCTAAGTTATAATGAAGAAAAGCGGTTGATCACCAAAAACGGTGATTTGTTATATACCATTGAGCAGGGGGCTTCATTACAGGCTGGTCCTCATTTACAAAAGCTAATACAGGTAGTAAATATAACCTCTCGTAAAATAGCGGAAAAGAATTTACTGGAAAGTGAAAAAAGACTTAATCAAGCCCAAAATTTTGCTAAGCTGGGTAGTTGGGAATATTGGATTGAAAATAAAAACTTGATTCTTTCCTCAGAGATCTATCAGCTTTTTAACATTGAAGAAAACAAGCAAGTTGACGCTAGCTTTTTCATATCTTTTTTACTGCAAGATGAGTATCAAAGCTTGCTTCCAGCTATTAAAAACTTTATGCAAAACAAGCAGGTAGATGAAATAAAAAGAGAATTTAAAATTAAGCCAGACAAACAGCAAGAAAAAATAGTACAGGTAAAAGCTGCTAAAATATGGCAACAAGAAAAGGTGGTTAAAATCTTCGGGTTTGTATTGGACATAACGGAGCTGAAGAAAACCGAAGAAGATTTACGCACCAGAAATAATGAGCTAACCAATTTTGTGTATAAAATATCTCACGACCTTCGCTCACCTTTGTCTTCTATAGCGGGCTTGCTTTCATTGTTAAAGCCAATGGATGAGGAAAACGATCAATACCTGCATATGATAAAAAACCGTGTAGAAAAACTTGATAATTTTATCTCCGACATACTTACACATTCTAAAAACTTATACACGGCGGTAAGCATCGGCCAAGTAAATATGCAGGAAGTTGTAAACGAGGTATGGGAAGAACTAACTCATTTGGCTAATCATAAAATAGTAAAACCTATCATTGACATTCAAAATAAAGAATTTTACAGTGATGGTAGTCGGCTTAAAGATATCACAAAAAACATAATTGCCAATGCAATTCAATACATCAACCCCTCCAGAGACGAGCATTATGTAAAAATTAAAATTTCAATTGATGAAAATCGGATGGAGGCCGAATTTATTGATAACGGTATGGGTATCGACCCTAAAACGTTACCAAGGGTATTTGATATCTTTTTCCGTGGTTCAGACACTTCTACCGGATCCGGAATTGGACTTTATATAGTGAAGCAATCAATAGAAAAATTGAATGGAAAAATAAATATACAAAGTTCTACCAAAGAGGGAACCCGTATTTTTATCACCATGCCCAACATGGCAAGTCAAATGAATGAAATTATTTCTGGTTCATAAAATAAGATCATAATGTACAATTGCTTACTTTTATAAGTTATAGATAGAATAAGGAAGTATATCCACATCATTTTATTTATGAAAGATAAGTTAAAAAATAAAGTAATTATCGGTTTTGCCTTAGCTACATCATTAGTGCTTATTGTTAGTTTTTACACGATAAGTAATTTTTTACAGCTACAGCAGTCAATCAATCAACTCAGTGTACCTGATCAAAAGTTAATTCTTATTAATAAATTGCTTACTGACATTTCAGAAACCGAGACATTTGTTCGCTCCTACACGCTTACAGGCCATAATAGGTACCTAAATAACTATTATGAAAATAGTGATATGATTTATCAGATTATTGATTCATTAAAGAATATGACTCGTAACAGTGAATCCCAGTTTGAAAAAATAGATTCTATTGCTATTTTATGGAATAAAAAGACGCATAATTTTTCCGATTTTATAAAACTTGAAAATAGAGCCCGGAAAAGAGATTTCTCGACTCGCGCCATTGATAAAATTTCTAAAGAGGCATTAGACTCTGTCAAATCAATGCGAACCACAAAATCGACAAGTATGGCAGAGAAATTACAGGTGCCAGACTTAAAACCTGTAACATCTGATCAGAAGCATGAGAAAAACAAAGAGGAAAGTACCGTTTTTAATTTTTTAGGTAATTTATTTAGTAAAAAGAAGAAAAATAAAAATGAGCAGGAAAAAGAAGATAATACAACACCTGCCATTAATAAAGATACTTTAAAAACCATAGCACAAAAGCATATCAGGTACGATACTATCATCACCCAGGAAGATGCTAGTAAAGTAATAGACAAGGTAGTTGATATATTAGCCGATCTTAGACAGCAGGAAAGCAGCTTTAATGTTTTACTCACGAATAAAAAATATGACCTGTTGCTCGATGATATTTTGATCATGGAAAATATGCGTACCATGCTCAGGGATTTGCAGCAAGAAGAGCTGAGGCTGGCAAGTACCCAAACCAGGCAAAGCAAAGCATTTGCGGAAAAATCGATAAATGTAATTTTTATCGTGGGTCTGGCAGGCCTGATATTAAGTGCCGTGTTTATCTATCTTATAATCAGCGATATATCCAAATCGAATTTTTATAAGAAAAGGCTGGAAAAAGCCAAACGCAAAGCCGAAAAACTGGCCCGGGTAAAAGAGGAATTTTTGGCCAATATGAGCCATGAAATCCGAACACCTTTAAGTGCAATTTTAGGTTTTACTGATCAATTGGCCCAAACACCTCTCAAAGAAAAGCAGCATTATTTTTTTCAAGCCATTAAAAACTCGTCTGTTCATTTGCTTAATACCGTAAATGACATTCTGGACTTTTCTAAATTAGAAGCAGGCAAGTTGAGCATAGAAAATGTACCGGTAAAACTTCATAAAGAATTAGAAGAAATTTACCATACTTTTAAATTAAAGGCGGAAGAAAAAGGAATATTTCTTGAGCAGCAGTATCAATTCGATACAGATCTTATCATCATGAGCGATGCTTTCAGGATAAAGCAAATTATGCTAAACCTGTTAAGTAACGCGATCAAGTTTACTGACCAGGGAAAAGTAACAATTTTTGCTAATGCGCTACCCGGAGAAGAAGGTAGATTGTGGCTTGAACTCGAAGTAAGAGATACAGGTACCGGCATTCCGCCAAATAAAATTATGCAAATTTTCCGAGGGTTTGAACAAGCAGATACATCCATTACCAGGCAGTATGGCGGAACGGGCCTCGGTTTAGCCATTAGTAGACGATTAGCAAATATGATGAGTGGTAAATTGTCAGTGGCAAGTGAAGTGGGAAAAGGGTCGACTTTCACGCTTAAATTGCCGGTTACGGTTGGTAGCCTGGCAGATTATATGGAGCATGAAGCACCTCTATCTTTCGATTTTACTCTGCTCAAAGGCAAAAAAGTTTTAGTAGCTGATGATGACGAATACAATATATTGCTATTTCATACCATCTTGAAAAAATGGGATGTTGAAGTGGATTTGGCTAGCAATGGGGCCGAAGCTTTAAAATTTTTATTAGATAATGATTACGACCTGGTACTAACCGATGTAAATATGCCGGAAATCAGTGGTATTGAGCTGGTAAAAAAGGTGAAATCAGAGTTGCAAAATTACAGTGATGTGCCCTTCTTGTGTATTACTGCCAATGTATTTCATGATGCTTCTTATGAATGCTTTGATGGTTTTGTGCTTAAGCCTTTTACCGAACAGGCCCTATTTAATAAAATTGCTCAGGCTTTGCAGTTAAGTGTGGCAATTGAACCTGAGGAAGATGTGGATTTGGAAAATGATCGAGAAACCACCGAAGATAGTGAAACTGTTTCGCTGCAAGATCTTGAGAAGTTTGCCGATGGTGATTGGGATATGGTAAAAAGCATGACTACCGATTTGATCAGTAACAACCGCTTAAATATGCTGCAAATGAATAATGCATTAGATGAAGAAAACAAACAAAGAGTGACTGCACTGGCTCACAAAATGCAACCTTCGTTTGCTCATGTAAAAGCTAATAATGTTTTAGCTTCACTCAAGCAACTTGAATATGAAATAGATTCTCTATCCTGGGAGCAAATAGCAGCCAAAATTCAATTACTGAACCAAATGACCAGTAAAGTATTTAATATATTAGAAGCTAAAATAAACCAGGTAGGACAATTGGGCGCTTGATTTTAGTGGTAAACTCAGGTTATGGTTAAAGAATCTTTAGAAATAAATGAACATATGAAACTATTTTTATATGTTTGCCGTTTAGGTTATTAAATGTGAAAAAGATGTCAAAAGGAATATCATTAATTATACTTTTATTTACCATTGGCTTAAGTGCTTGTAATAATTCCCAAAGTCAGAATTTAAAACAAGAAGCACCAACGACTTTTTTAATTAATGAAGTAAAAGAAACACAAAGTAAAAAAATAAAATCTGAAGAAACTATGGAACATTTAACCAAAGAAACTTTCCAAGAAAAAGTATTTAACTACGAAAAAAATAAAGAATGGCAATATGAAGGAGATCTTCCCTGTATCATAGATTTTTATGCCGACTGGTGCGGACCTTGTAAAATGGTGGCTCCGATTCTTGAAGAATTGAGTAAAGAATATGAAGGTAAAATAAAAATTTATAAAATAGATACTGAAAAAGAGCAAGAATTGGCAGCAGTTTTTGGAATTAGAAGTATTCCTTCTATTTTATTTGTGCCTAAAGAAGGTCAACCACAAATGGCTCAGGGTGCTTTACCTAAAAAATCCATTGAGCAAGCCATTAGTGAAATTCTGTTATCAGAAACTGTAGATGCAAATAAGTAATTATAGGATTAGGTTTATATAGTGATTGATAATTAAAAAAAGGTGCTGTAATTGGCACCTTTTTTATTGCAGTATCTTATTTTTGACGATACTTATTCATTTACAGCCATTAATTTACAAGACTCTACCATTTCTAAAAATTCCCTTCGGTAGCCGTCTTTGTCTTCTCCTAAAGACTCTTGAGCAAGCGAAAATACATCAGTAAAAGTGTAGTTGTTGCTATATTCAGACTCTCGCAAAAGCATGCCAAAGGCTGCAACTGCCGCGGAAAACCTAAAATTTTCTGATGCTTCGGCATTGCTTACATTGCTGTATTGTAGCGATTTTGTAATTAATTTGCTTGCCATACCATCTGGTGCTTTGTAGCGCAATTTTAAGGTAAGCATTTCTTCGTTTTTTGCACTTACTACATTTTTTTGATATTTCAATTCATCAATGCCTTTATCAAAATCACTGTTTACACCGTGGGGTATTATTTCATACAGGGCTGTTACTGTATGCCCAACTCCTAATTCGCCTGCATCTTTTTTATCATCATTAAAATCTTCATCATTTAGTTTTCTATTTTCATAACCTATCAATCGAAAGGCTTTTACCTTGGCAGGATTAAACTCAACTTGAATTTTTACATCCTTGGCTATGGTAAATAACGTGCCCGCCATTTGATTGACAACTACTTTCTTGGCTTCATTGATGTTGTCGATATAGGCGTAATTTCCATTACCCTTATCCGCCAAAATTTCCATTTTGTTATCTTTGTAATTACCAGTACCAAATCCGAGAACAGTTAAATAAACACCCGATTTTCTTTTTTCCACTACCAAATCTTCCATTGCTCCTTCGCTACTCACTCCTATATTAAAATCACCATCCGTTGCCAAAATAATGCGATTATTACCTTCGGCAATAAAGTTTTCAGCAGCGATCTTATAGGCCAATTTTATTCCCTCGCCACCTGCAGTTGATCCACCGGCAGATAAATTATCAATGGCTTCCAATATTTTTGCTTTGTTATTTCCCGGTGTAGATGGAAGCACTTCTCCCGCGGCGCCAGCATATACCACGATAGCTACCCGGTCATTTTCATTCATTTGGTTTACCAGCATTTTAAAAGCTGATTTCAATAATGGAAGTTTATCGGGAGAATTCATAGAGCCTGATACATCCAATAAAAATACCAGGTTAGACGCTGGAAGGTTGGATCGGTCAATGTTTTTACCTTGCAGACCTATGTGTACCAGTTGGTGTTGATCATTCCAGGGACACTGAGAAACTTCAGAATATATGGCAAACGGATTCTCGCCAGCAGGCTGAGGATAATCATAATTGAAGTAGTTGATCATTTCTTCAACGCGCACTGCATCTTTAGGGGGCAGTTGCCCATAATTTATAAATCGGCGTATGTTGCTATAAGAAGCTGCATCTACATCTATCGAAAACGTGCTGAGCGGTTTATGAATCGGGCTATGAAATATATTTTCATCAATATTTGCGTATTCTTCTGTATTATAGTTAGGTTGGTAAGGCTGGTCGGCCAATTTCCTATTGTATGTGCTACCAGTGGAAATTGCAAATGATTCTTCAGCTGCATATTGCTGTACCTGGTTTTGTTTCGGTGAGCTTTTAGTAATGTCTTTATCTACTTCATCCACGATAGCGGTGCTAAGCTGCACATTTAATATTTGCCTACCTGCTATTTTTACTTGCTTGGTTTGGTATCCCGGAGATTTAAACACCAGGTTAGTTACATTGGCTGGAATGGATATTTCATAGTGGCCTTTAACATTGGTGCTAGTTTGCGCGTTTTGTCCCACTGCTGAAACTACCACGCCTTTCAATGGACTTCCCATTTTATCTGTAACTAATCCGCTGATAGTAACTTCATTAGTTTTGAATGACAATAAGAATAGCATTCCAGTGAAGGCTAAAAAAAATAATCTTTTCATTTTCGTTTTTTGATTTAGTGATTTCTTGATTTCTATTTTTATTGTTAAGATGCAAGCAAGTTTTAAATTCCATAATCAAAAGAATTTTTTTTACTTATTTTCGTGTAGTCTTGAACAACAGCTAATTAATGCCGGATGAAATTTTTGCCAAGCAAAAGAAAAAAAATCATAGAGGCCTACTCAGATACGGAATTACTGCATAAATTTCGGGAAACCGAAGATGGCAAGTTGTTGGCAGTATTGTATCAGCGTTATGCTCATCTGCTCATGGGTGTGGGACTTAAATATTTACAAAATGAAGATGATGCCAAAGATGCATTAATGGAAGTTTACGAGCGGTTGGCTGATAAGGTGTTAAAATTTGAAATACGAGATTTTAGTAGTTGGATATACCAGGTAATGCGTAACCATTGTCTAATGGATTTGCGAAAGCAGAAAAATAAGGATAAAGCAGAAAAAATATGGGATGATGATATGGAAAATAAAACATTCATGCATCCAATGGATAATGATACTAAAGTAGATTTGACTGAACAGTTGCTTCATATCATTGAGACATTACCTATTGAGCAGCAAACCTGCATCCGTTATTTTTACCTTGAGCAGAAAAGCTATCAGGAAATTGCTCAACTTACTGGTTTTGCAGTAAAGCAGGTAAAAAGTTATTTGCAGAACGGAAAGCGTAATTTACAAATTAAAATGAAAAGCAAATCAGGCTAATGAGCAAGAAAATTGAAATAAAAGGCCACTTGAGCCAGCAGCAAATTAAAAATTATGTGAATGGATTACTCATGAGGGAAGAAAACCACTTGGTGGAAGATCATTTATTGCATTGTGATTTATGTGCTGATGCTGTGGAGGGCTATCAAAAATTTCCTCAGGCGGTAGACATTGAGCAGTATTGGCTTAGCGAAGATAGAAGCAAAAATGGCTTTGGCTGGAAGGGTATAGCAGCTGCGGTATTATTGCTGATTAGTGCTACAGTTGCTTATTTTTCAATTTTCGACCTTTCAACTCAGGATCAATATAATATAACATTAAATCAAGAAGATACTCCTACCCACACCCCCAATCCGAAGGGAATTGGGAATACGAGTACTAAAGAAAAAAAATCGGCAGGCAATGAAATAGATACACAAGCAGTTGCTGAAGAAAAAGATAAAATAGCCTTTAGTGATGATAAACCTATTGAACCTAAACAAGTGCCTGCAGAAAAAATTAAGGATAGGGAAAGTGGTAGTGTTATCAATGAAGATGAAAAACCTTCAGGTAATCAAATGGAAGCAGAGGAATACTCTGAGAATGAAAAATTTAGAGCGAAACCCATGCAAGCTTTAAGTGATGAAATGTTTAAACGAATTGAAATAGAAGGAAAGGATGATAAACAGAATGAACCTGTAATGCAGGAAGAGTTTAGTGAAGAATCTTTAGCAGCTGTAGAAAAATCTAGCGACTTGGCATTGCAGGAACGCACTAAAAAAGTTAAGAATTTTTATACTTCTGCCAATCGTAACAATCAACATTCTGAAGCGGTGTCGTCAGGTTTTATTGAAAAAGCTTTTCCTGCTACAATTATGCCAGAAGGTGGATGGAAAGCTTTCGAAGATTATTTGCAGAAAAATACTAGCGATTTTTTACAAAAAGCTGATACTTTATCCTCGGGAAATGTATTGCTGGAGGTTAATTTACCCGATGCAGATGCTGAGCCCCGAATCAAATTGGTAAAAGGATTGAATGACCCATGTAATAAAGTGGCCATTAAACTAATAAAAGAAGGGCCAAAGTGGGTAATTGTTGATAATAATACCCAGATTGGCCCTCGTAGTACAATAGTAACTGTAAATTTCAAATTGGACTAATCTTATATAACCAAAGTTACCTCAAAATACCTGATAAAATAAAATATTGTAAAAGTACAATTTTATTAAGATAATATTATAAAACAAACAGTGCAACTCGTTTACTTTCAGGTATCTTTGAAAAGCTTGTCGATGTAAAGTGAAATTGCAAATCCTGTGCCTACAGAAACTAGTGCTGAAACTAGAATGATTAATGATATATATAACGCCATAATGATAATTGTTTAAGGTAAAGTTATTAAGTATTTAATTAATTAGTATTTAGAAAATTGCAATTGCTTGCAAATGTAAGATAGGTTACTAATATATGTATTTATTGAGTAATTAATATAGAATGAGCAAAAAATAAATGTTTAAACAACTATTTTCTTGATATAAGTAAAATTAATAGGGAAATAATTCTAAAGGAAGGAAAAATGATTCTTTAATAAAAATGATGTGGTGATTTTTTCAATTTTTTATAACTTCAATGATTATCAGGAGGTAAAAGTTGTTTTGTCAGAATATTATGGTTTCAGATAAAAGAACCTATCCACCATTTCGCGAAAACATCCTTCACCACCTTTTTTTTCCAGCACTATGTTTACCCTCTCTTTTATAATGGCTACTGCATCTGCCGGGCATGCACTGAACCCCGCTTTTTCTATTATTTCCAGATCATTAATGTCATCTCCTATGTAGGCCACTGCCTCGTAGCCAATATCCATTTCTTTCATCCATTCTTCTATTACCAACGTTTTGTTTTCATTGCCCACATAATAATATTGCATGCCCAAAATTTCTGCTCGCTTCAATACTGTTTTTTTGCTGTGGCTTGCACTTATTACACCCACCTTATATCCTTGTTTTATCAATATTTTGAAACCCATACCATCTTTGGTATTGAATTTTTTAAATTCCTCTCCGCTATCCCCTATGTACATGCCACCATCAGTCAGGGTTCCGTCTACATCTGCTACAATTAACTTTATTTTTGCTACATTCATTATTATACTATTTTTCTGCCAATCGCCGATGCAATAGGGGAGAGGGATTTATAAAGATCTGAAAATTCATCATGACTTAGCTGCTGAGCTGCATCTGATTTTGCTACCTTTGGATTAGGGTGTGTTTCTATTAGCAAACCATCTACGCCCATGGCCAGGCATGCCCTGGTAAGGTCGGGTACTCCGTAAGCAAACCCCATAGCATGGCTCGGATCTAATATTACCGGCAAATTTATATGCTCTTTGAGATAAGCTACCCCACAAAGATCTAAGGTAAACCGGGTTTTGTTTTCGAATGTACGAATGCCTCTTTCACATAAAACCACCTGCTCATTGCCTCCGGAAATGACAAATTCTGCACACTGAACAAATTCCTGTAACGTGGATCCAAATCCGCGCTTTAATAAAACGGGCTTATTGGTTTGGCCACACTTTTTCAAAATTCCGTGATCGTACATGGCTTTGGCTCCAATTTGTATTATATCAGCGTATTCAATTACCTGATCTACATGACTGGCGTCTCTGACTTCCGTGATAATTTTTAAACCAAACTCTTCTCTTATTTTGCCCAGAAGCTTTAGGCCTTCTAAACCCATGCCTTGAAAAGTATAAGGAGATGTACGTGGTTTAAAACTACCTGCGCGCAAAATCTTAACCCCCAATTGCTGACAAAGATGGGCGCTTTGATTTATTTGCTCTTCCGATTCTACCGAGCAAGGACCTGTAATTACCACGCAGTGATTAGTATTTCCGCCGATGGTTATATTGCCAAGATTTACCTCGCGTGTATTTTGCTGGTAATCCCGGCTGGAAAGTTGAATATCAGTATCCAATACATAATAAGCTTCTGCATGATCTGCCAAAGTATCAGCTAAAGTTTTAATTTTAGAAGATTGTATTAAAACAAAATAATCTTCTTTTTTATATATGGCCGCCTGGTGCTGAGTAGCCAGGGCTTCTGCTTTTTCTGCAGTTACTGTTTTTTTCAAATGTATTATCATGCTTCTCCTCTTATTAAATTAAAGAAAGTAATAGCTCCCACTAGTTGATTTTGATTATCTACCACTGGTAAAAAAGAAATAATAAAATTTTTATTTTTAATCAGCCTGAGCATATCGCTTATTGTAGCATCCTGATTTATAGTCACAGGTTCGGGGTTCATTATGTCTTCAATTGAAGTATTATTTAAATTGTTTAGATTTTTCAGTAGCCCTTTTCGCACATCAGCATTACTTGTCATGCCTTCCAGCCTATACTTTTCGTTAATAAAAAACACAAACCCGTACTTATATTTTTCAATAATCTGTAATACCTGATCAAATGATGCTTCTGACTTTTTTAACAAAGGTAAATCTTCAACATCAATCATAAAATCACGTATTTTGTAGCGGCTGTCTACATTTTCTAATCGCATATTAAGTAGTGCTGCTCCTATAGAGGCGCTATTGACCAGGTAAGATCCACTAATTACCATGTTTACACCCATGTTGCGCAATATGAAACTCACTTCATCATTCACTCCTCCGTCTACATGTATTTTTTTTCCGGGATATCGATTCCTGAACTGTCTGATTTTTTGAAAGTTATCCTTTCTAAATTGTCCACCACTTTGACCTGGTACAGTAGTCATTAATAGAATAAAAGAACATTGATTTTCATATTTTTCAAAAGCCTCTATCGGTGTATCACTTACTATGGAAAGGCCAAAACGAGTTTTACTGTCTGTAGGAAATTGTAATGGCGCTTCCAGATTTTCATATTGGAACTGAACATATTCAATGGCATATTCTTCTATAAGCGGCAAATATTTTTCCGGTTCACTGCTGATAATATGTAAATCGATTGGAGTGTTGCTAATAGACCGAATGATTTTTATGTCATCAAACACGCTCATATCATCATTACAATCTACATGAAAAGCATCTATTTTATGATGGTCCAAATCTTCTACTAAGCTTGGCAGATCATTTTTTTTACTGGAATAGATGGAGGCCGAAATCTTCATGGTATCATTTCAAATAGAAAATCGCTGCAAAGTAAGTGAAATATTTGCTTAGGATGAAGTATTAGAGCTGATAAAGTTGGGTATTATTCTACTATCAGGGCTTGCGGAGCAAAACACAATATGAATATAATCAAAGCCAAGCAACCTATTACTTTCCTGCCAAAGCTTAAAGGTTCATCCTGTAAAGCTTTGGGGTGATAAACGCCGAGAAACCTGCCGATTAGTAAACCAAAAACTAACCAACCATGATAACCTTTAACATCAGGTAAAAAGAGGGTGGTGAGGTATTGAGCAGCAAAAATTGACAAAGCAATTAGCCATCGGGTTTGTTTCTGAGGTGTAATGGAATAAAAAATGAAATAAAGCAGGAATACATACATGGCTATGTACAAAAGATGGGATAGTAGGTCGTTGGGATTATCCCCAAATTTACTGGCAGGTGTTATCAATCCTAATCCACCATAGAAAACAAATAGCACGAATACTATAGCAGATACGATGTTGGCCTTTTTGCTGCCAAGTAAACCATAGAGCACGTGGCCACCATCTAGCTGACCTATAGGCAATAAATTGAGGGCAGTAAAAAATAGCGCCAAATATCCTGCAAATAAAAAAGGATAGTGAATCATTTCATATTTAGGTGGTATTCGTGTTGGCTCATTTACTACGTACTTTTCAAAGAAAAGAAAAAGTAAATTTTTGCCCAATCCAAATTTTATTATATTGGCTTGTTCTATACGAATGGTATCTGGAAGTTGCTCCATTATATCTTCAGATAAGTAGTCGATATTGCTTTTATATACAATAGTGTCTTTGTCAAAAACTACGTCTTTATAATCTTCTCCCCATATCAAATATTCAGGATGAATTTCATAAATATAATCTTGCGGGGGCAGTGAGGTAAATCCATACCATACTACTCCCAGGGCTATTACAAATCCAGCGATAGGGCCAGCTACACCCACATCGAAAAACTCTTTACGGGATTTAATGGCTTCTTTTATCCGAATAAATGCCCCCATTGTACCAAGAGAAGGTGCCCCTAAAAATCCAAGCCATACCGGAAGGTAGTATGGAAGCGTTACCTCAATGCGATAATACCTGGCAGTAAGAAAATGCCCAAACTCGTGCACGGTGAGAGCCCCAAGAAATGGAATGGAATATTTCAGCCCGGTTTGGAAATCCTGCCAGGAGTAATTCCAGGGAAAAAAGCTACTATTTACCCATTCAGAGCCCGCGAACGTAGTAGTAAAAAAGGTAATGATAAAAAGTGTTACCTGTATCAGGAAAGTTTTTCTGTTGCTATTCATAAAAAATTTGCAAAGGAAGCTGGTTACGTTCTACTTTATAAGTGTTGATACCAACGCTGGCAGCACCATCAAGGTTCTCCTGCAAGTCGTCAAACATAATGGTTTGCCGCGGATCTAGATCGCTATCCTGCAATACATGCTGGTAAATTTCAGCATCAGGTTTGCGACAATCCAATTGAAAAGAGTAATAGGTTTTCTCGAATAATTCTTCAAAGTTTTGAAGTTGAGAGGTTTTGGTAAGCATTTGATTAAAATGTCGCCAGTGAAGATCGTTGGTATTGCTAAGCAAGAAAATCCGATGGGTGTTTTTTAACTTTTGCAAAAGTGCTATTCTATTTATTGGTATATCTGCCAAAACCATATTCCAGGCACTATCAAAAGCCTTATCAGACACCTGTACTTTAGCAAAAGCAGATAACTGCTGCCTAAATTGACAGGTATTGACTTTTCCCATCTCATATTGTTGCAGTACCATCCGGTGTTCAGGCAGTTTCATAGTAGCCAGAATTTCTTCAGGTTTTTGATGACTTAATCGAGCAAATTCAGTGATAGTTTTTTGTTCGTCAAGGTTGAGAATAACCCCACCCAGGTCAAAAATGATATTTTGGAAGTTTTTTATCTGCAATTTTACTTGATTTTTTTGTAAATATTGCTGCAAATATGTAACATTGCACTCCCAAATTCAAGGGGGCTAGCAAAAAACTTAAAAAGTAAGTTTAAGTTAGTAGTGAGGTAGCCATTTAGGTTGCTTTGGGGCCTATAGCTCAGTTGGTTATCCCGAAATTTCGGGATGACTCATAATCAGATGATCCTGATTAAGAAGTAAGTTAAAGTAATAATTGAAGATAATTCAATGGGCCTATAGCTCAGTTGGTTATCCCGAAATTTCGGGATGACTCATAATCAGATG
>CAZQEZ010000067.1:0-88 GCA_964592475.1 uncultured Roseivirgaceae bacterium | reverse complement strand
GTAAGTTAAAGTAATAATTGAAGATAATTCAATGGGCCTATAGCTCAGTTGGTTAGAGCACCTGACTCATAATCAGGTGGTCCCTGGT
>CAZQEZ010000066.1:0-24065 GCA_964592475.1 uncultured Roseivirgaceae bacterium | reverse complement strand
TGCTTTAGTATAATTATTTGCACTTTTTTGGCTCTTTTCTTCCTCACCCCCTAGCCTGGCCAGTAGGGATGTTTCCCCCTCCTTAACTTGTCCACTTGTCCGACTTTTGGCGGAATAACTGTCGGAAGGAGGGGGAAGTCCGCTGGCGGACAGGGGTGGTTTAAAAGTAAATATTCTTTCTAAGCTTTTGATGAAATTGAAATATTTTAATATTATTTCAAGTCTTCTTGTATTTACTAATAAGGATATTCCACAATAAATCATATAGAGCCATAGTTTTGCTAAAAAGTAACTTACATTCAAGTAATCAAAAAAAAAGGGGAAACGTTTTCATTTCCCCTTTTTTATATCATTTAAATTCTTTTAGCAATATTCAGCAAAAACCTGCTGTAAATGATTAGCGATCAATTCTGCTGGCCTTCCTTCAATATGATGTCTTTCAACAAAATGTACTAGTTCACCATCTTTAAATAAAGCAATAGAAGGTGAAGAAGGAGGATATGGTGCCGTATATTCTCTTGCTTTTGCCACAGCATCTTTATCTACTCCCGCAAATACAGTTAATAATTTGTCTGGCTTTTTGTTACTTTGGTCAATTGCTAATTTAACTCCGGGTCTGGCAGCACCAGCAGCGCAACCACAAACCGAATTTATTACTACCAAAGAAGTGCCAGAATGATCTTTAAAATGACTCTCTACCTCATCAGCCGCTTTTAATTCAATAAAACCTACTTCTGTAAGGTCTGTCCGCATTGGAGCTACTAATTCTTCAGGATACATATATTACAATATTTTTAATGTTTGAAATTTTTAAAATCTATTAAATTATAAAAAACCAAGTTCTAATTTAGCTGCTTCTGACATCATATCTTGCGTAAAAGGAGGATCAAAGGTCAATTCTACTTGCACTTCGTTTATTCCCTCAACTTCTTTTACTCTTTGTTCCACCTCTGCAGGTATACTTTCTGCCGATGGACAATTGGGAGATGTTAATGTCATAAGAATATATACATTATTTACCGGATACACTTTAATTTCGTAAATCAACCCAAGTTCATAAACATCTACAGGTATTTCAGGATCATAAACTTGCTTGATTGCCGCTACAACTTTGTCTTTTAAGGTTATCTGAGTTTGTGTTTCCATTTTACTTTAAGTTTGAAGCCTTACTATTCATTTTACTTTTATAAGCTATGGCATAAAGTTTCATTTGTTTGATCATGGCGGCAAATCCATTACTTCTTTGCGATCCAATAATCCCATGCATGCCAATTTTTTCTATAAAATAAAGCTGAGCATCAATTATGTTACTTACTCGCTGTCCGGAAAGTACTCTAATCAACAGGCTGATTAGACCTTTAGTAATTTCAGTATTGCTATCAGCTTCAAAATATAATTGCTCATTTTCCATTGTAGTGGTAAGCCATACTTTTGACTGGCAACCCTTTACAATATTATTCTCGTTTTTTTTAGATTCATTCATTTTCGGAAGCTTTTGGCCTAGCTCCATGATATAATAAATAATACTTTCTTTATCATCGCCCAAAAACGAGAATTCTTCAATTATTTCTTTTTGTACTTCATCAATAGATTTCTGTGTGTCACTCATATTTATTTCATAATTTTCACAATTCTTTCAAGCCCGTCTACTAAAGTATCAATCTCTTGAATTGTGTTATAAACGGCAAAAGAGGCTCTTACAGTTCCTTCAATTTTATATTGGTCCATTAATGGTTGTGTACAATGGTGACCTGTACGAACAGCTATACCTTTTGCATCAAGCATCATACCCAAATCAAAATGATGTACACCTTTTACCACAAAACTAATTACACTTACTTTATTGGCTGCTGTACCAATAAGTCTTATTCCTTCAATATTTCCAATTTTTTCATGACCATAATTTAGCAACTCCAATTCATGTCGTTGAATTTTATCTTTACCAATGATGTTGATAAATTCAATTGCCTGTTTAAAAGCTACCACATCAGCAATATTAGGTGTGCCAGCTTCAAATTTAAATGGCAAATCATTGTAGGTGGTTTTGCTAAAGCTCACATCTTTGATCATTTCACCTCCACCCATGTAAGGAGGCATTTCTTCAAGTAGTTCTCTTTTGCCATACAAAACCCCAACACCATTTGGACCATACATTTTATGAGCTGAAAAGCCCAAAAAATCAACATCTAAATCTTTGACATCAAACTGCAAGTGTGCAGTTGCCTGAGCTCCATCTATCATTACTACAGCTCCTGCATCATGAGCTTTGGCAATAATTTCCTTTACCGGGTTAATTGTTCCTAATGTATTGGAAGCAAAAACTATTGATACAATTTTTGTTTTCTCTGAAAGTATATTTGAAAAACCTTCTAAATCAAGTACGCCATTTTCATCAACCGGGATTACTTTTAAATGTGCTTTCTTTCTTTCGCAAATAAGCTGCCAGGGAACAATATTGGAATGATGCTCCATTCCTGATACAAGCACTTCATCGCCTTCATTAATAAATTTACTCCCATAAGAGGATGCTACCAGATTAACTGATTCAGTAGTGCCTTTGGTAAAAATTACTTGTTCTACCGAATCGGCATTGATAAATGCTCGGGTAGCTTCTCGAGTTGCTTCATAAGCAGCTGTTGCTTTTTCTGCTAAAGTGTGAATACCACGATGGATGTTGGCGTTATATTTTTGATAATATTCTACCAGTGCATCAATTACAATTTGTGGTTTTTGAGTAGTAGCAGCATTGTCTAAATAAACCAAAGGTTTACCGTTGATTTCCTGATTTAAAATCGGAAACTCTTTTCTGATTTGCTCTACATCTAAATTGAAATCAACTACAGGCGTATTATTATTCATCTATTCTACTCCTAAATCTAAGTATAATCTTTCAGTAATCGTTTTCTGAATACTCTTTTTAATGTTATCCAGATTAATTTTATTTACAATATCATTTACAAATGCATATAAAAGAATTGCTTTGGCTCTTTGTTCACTAATTCCTCTTGACTGCAAATAAAATATTTGTTCAGCATCCAATTGTCCGGTAGTACATCCATGAGAGCATTTTACATCATCAGCCCATATTTCCAGTTGTGGTTTGGTATTTATACTGGCATTATTGCTCAATAATATATTTTTGTTTGATTGAAAAGCATTGGTTTTCTGAGCATACTGCCGTACAAAAATCTTTCCATTAAAAATGCCCGTGGAATTATCATCCATAATACCTTTATATAATTCATTACTTTCGCAATTTGGTTTGCGATGATCTACCATGGTATGATTGTCTACATGCGACTTCCCGTTGAGAAGGTAAATTCCAAACATGTTTGATTCGCAATGTTCGGCATCTAAAACCAGATTAAGGTTGTTTCTTACCATTGCCCCGCTTAATGAAATAGCGTAGCAATTAACATTTGATTTTTCTAATTGATTTATTTGAGTTGTAGCAAGGTGGTAATTGTGCTCACCCTCTCTTTCAATGAGGTAATAATTTAATATCGCATCTTGATAAACTACCACTTCCATTACACTATTTACAAAAGACGGATGCTTACCTTCACTGATATATCTTTCTACTACACTTAATCGCGAGTTTTTACCGGCAATAATAAGATTGCGGGGATAGGCTAAAACTTCGCTCATATTACTATCGATGATAAAATTTATGAATATCGGCTTTTCCACTATTTTGTTATCATCAATTTCAATAAATGCACCCTTTTCGGCAAAAGCTGTGTTTAAAGCTATGAAAGGGTCAGCTTCAATTTTGGCATATTTTGAAAAATGCTCATCAATTTTGGCTTGATGTTTTTCATACGCTTCAGAGAATTCTAGAATTTTTATTCCGGCCTCTTCATATTGTCCGGAAAGTTCTTGCATGAATTGGCCATTAACAAAAGTTAAATTAATAATATCATCGCTTAAATACAAATCTACTTTATACTTCTCGATATTGCCTAATTGAGGCTCCGCTTTTTGGGCAAAGTCGAAGTGTTTTTCCAAAGCTTTACCTAAATGAGTGTATTTATATTCTTCATGTTTTAATCCTGGTAAGCCTTGCTCATTAAATACATTAAGGGCTTGTTTTCTCACCTGTTGAATAGGCCATTTGCTCGTGCCATTAAGTTTATTTTGCAAAATCTCGAAATTGGTATGGATTTTCTTATGTATATTGGGTTGATCGGCAACCGTGCTCATTTTCATATTTTTTTAAAGATGTAACTTAGGCTAATTGGGTATCTGCTTCTTGCTTAATCCAATCGTATCCTTTTTCTTCAAGTTCAAAGGCCAGTTCTTTCCCGCCAGACTTTACAATACGACCGTTGTATAAAACATGAACGTAATCAGGAACTATATAATTAAGTAGACGCTGATAATGAGTAACTACTATAGTAGAATTATCTTTGTTTCGCAGTTTATTTACACCATCAGCCACTATTTTCAAAGCGTCTATATCAAGACCTGAATCTGTTTCGTCCAATATTGATAACGTTGGCTCTAATACTGCCATTTGAAATATTTCATTTCTCTTTTTTTCTCCACCACTAAAACCCTCGTTTACTGATCTTTGCAACAAACTTTGATCAATATCTACTAATTTCATTTTATCTTTAAGCATAGAAAGAAATTCAACAGAATTAATGGGTTCTTCACCTTTATACTCTCTAATTTGATTCACAGCTGTTTTAAGAAAATTAGTTGAACTTACTCCAGGAATTTCAACAGGATATTGAAAAGCAAGAAAAATACCTTCGGCCGCTCTTTCTTCCGGCGCTAATTCTAATAAATCTTTTTTCTGATACTCTATTGACCCTTCAGTAACTTCAAACTCTTCTCTTCCTGCAAGTATGGAAGCCAAAGTACTTTTGCCAGAACCATTAGGCCCCATTATAGCATGAATTTCTCCAGCTTTTACTTCCAAATTTATTCCGTTTAAAATGTTCTTTCCATCGATGGAAGCCTTAAGATTGTTGATCTTTAACATTGCTCTATTTAATTATTTGAAATATTTTTACCTTAAATTATTTTAACCTACACTACCTTCTAAAGTTAAGGCAAGCAGTTTGCGGGCTTCAACTGCAAACTCCATAGGCAACTTATTCATTACCTCTTTGGCAAAACCACTCACTATTAAGGCAACTGCATTTTCATCATCTATACCTCGTTGATTACAGTAGAATATTTGATCTTCACCTATTTTGGATGTGGTAGCTTCGTGCTCTACTACTGCAGAGGTATTATCTACTTCTATATATGGAAATGTATGAGCTCCACATTGATCACCCATTAACAAACTGTCACACTGTGAAAAGTTTCTGGCATTTTCTGCTCGTTTAAGTACTTTTACCAAACCTCGGTAGCTGTTTTGGCTTTTTCCTGCAGAAATACCTTTGGATACAATACGACTTCTGGTATTTTTACCTATATGAGTCATCTTGGTTCCGGTATCTGCTTGTTGATATTTATTGGTAACAGCAACAGAATAAAATTCACCTACAGAATTATCACCTTTCAAAACGCAGCTTGGATATTTCCAGGTGATGGCCGAACCTGTCTCAACCTGGGTCCAAGATATTTTGGAACTGTCGCCGGCACAAAGGCCTCTTTTAGTTACAAAATTATAAACACCACCTTTTCCTTCATCATTACCAGGGTACCAATTTTGCACCGTGCTGTATTTAACTTCTGCATCTTTGGCAGCATAAATTTCAACTACAGCTGCATGTAATTGGTGTTCGTCTCGCATAGGTGCCGTACAACCTTCAAGGTAGCTTACATAGCTACCTTCTTCTGCTACTATTAAAGTACGTTCAAACTGGCCTGTATTTGCAGCATTTATTCTAAAGTAAGTAGATAACTCCATTGGGCATCTTACTCCCTTGGGTATATAACAAAATGACCCATCGCTAAAAACAGCGGAGTTAAGAGCTGCAAAATAATTGTCATTGGCAGGCACAACCGAACCTATATATTTTTTAATTAATTCGGGATGTTCATGCACTGCTTCGCTGAATGAGCAAAAGATAATGCCTAATTCTCCTAGCGTCTTTTTAAAGGTTGTAGCAACAGAAACACTATCTATTACAGCGTCTACAGCTACTCCCGTGAGTCTTTTTTGCTCATCAAGAGAAATTCCAAGTTTCTCAAATGTTTCTCGTAATTCAGGATCTATATCGTCAAGGCTTTCTACCTTCGCCTGTTGTTTGGGTGCTGAGTAATAGATTATGTCTTGATAATTAATCGGTGGGAAAGTTACATTAGGCCATTTAGGTTCCTTCATGGTGCTCCACTTTCGAAAAGCTTTTAGTCTCCATTCTAATAGCCATTCGGGTTCATTTTTTTTGGCAGAAATGAACCTTACTATATCTTCATCAAGTCCTTTAGGTGCTGAATCTGATTCAAATTTGGATTCCCAACCGTATTTATATTCAGACTTGGTTAATTTATTAAGAATTTGAGTATCTTGTTCCTGGCTCATATAATAATAATTATTTATTTAGACTTATTCTAATTTAGTAATAACACGACAATAACACTTTAAAGTTGTTCAATGTTTCAGAAATTAGAAATTTTTTTTAAACAAAGTTTATGATCGTGATTAAAATATAAAAACCTGACTGTTGCAATACCAAAAGGCAACTGACAGGTTTTTATGCACAAAAGTAAAAAAAAGAGATTCCAGCTTCAAATCGCTGATTCAGAGGATAAATTTATTTATCAAATTGGATATGTCGATTAAGGCTTTCTTCTAATGAGATGATTGTTTCAGTTCTTTCAATACCTTCTATGGTTTGAATTTTATCATGCAAAACATCCTTTAAGTGCTTAGTATCTTTACAATGCATTTTTACGAAAATGTTGTAATTACCCGTAGTATAATGTATTTTTACGATTTCCGAAATATCTTGCAAGTTTTGTATGACAGTATCATATAGCGAACTTTTTTCGAGATAAATGCCCAAAAATGCTGTAATATCATATCCCATTTTGGAATAGTCCATATTTAAGGTGGTTCCTTGTACTATTCCCATTTCTTCCATTTTTCTCATGCGCACGTGAACAGTACCGCCAGAAACAAAAACTTTTTTAGCTACTTCTGTATAAGGCATTTTGGCGTCTTCGGCCAATAATGAAAGTATCTTTAAATCAACATTATCAATATCAAAATTCTTATTCATTGGTTAGTTTTAATTATAATATTGCTAAATGATTAGATGCAAATGTAAAAAAAATTAAATAATCGACAACAATAATTTGAAATCATTTGGGCATTGTCAGAATATAATCAATTCTTTGGAATCACCTGCATTTTTATTAATTGTAAAATTATTACAATAATCCCTATTTTTTTAATTTTTTTTAATAAAAATATGCCATTCAGTAAAAATTAATTGGTTTGATTTTTTTTATTTTTGACTATAAAATACTCATGTGGTGCAAAATGCCACGAACTTTATAGAAAATAATTCTTAATATTCGATAAAATTGCTATGATATTATGCAGGTTTTAATAGTTTTGTAACTATTTGCTGTTTTAAAGCAACTCTATCGAAATAATTTTAATAAGATGGTTTGCTTTTTTAAACTTATAAGTAAACAATTAAACAATATGAAATGAGTGAGTATAAAGCTTCATGGTTTGACCATTACCCCAAGGGAGTCGATCATACCATTGACCCCGAAAATTATGCCTCGCTGGTAGAATTGCTGGAGGCCAGTATTGAAAAGTTTAATGATTTACCGTCTTTTGACAATTTTGGTAAATCTATTACCTATCGTCAGCTTGATCAACTTTCCCTTTCTTTTGCAGCTTTCTTACAAAAGGAGTGTGGATTACACAAAGGTGATAGAATAGCCATTCAAATGCCAAATTTATTACAGAATCCAATTGCTATATTTGGTGCTTTGAGAGCAGGATTAACAGTAGTAAATACAAATCCGCTTTATACAGCCAGAGAAATGGAGCATCAGTTTAATGATTCTGAAGTAAAAGCTGTAGTTATTTTGGCCAATTTTGCTTTTAACCTGGAAAAGGTAATTGCTAAAACTAAAATAAAAAAAGTAATTGTTACCGAAATTGGTGACCTTTTGGGTGGAATAAAAAAGCCCATAGTAAATTTTGTGGTAAAGCATGTTAAAAAAATGGTGCCGGCCTATAACTTACCAGATGCGGTTAAATTTAACTATGCTTTGAAGAAGGGTAAGCAATTAAAGTATGAAAGGCCTAAAATTACTAATAAGGACATAGCCTTTCTACAATATACAGGTGGTACTACAGGTATTTCTAAAGGTGCTGCCCTCACTCATCGTAATATGGTAGCCAATATGGAGCAGATATCGCAATGGATGAGGCCGAAGCTGATAGAAAGAAAAGAAATTGTAATCACGGCTTTACCATTGTATCACATTTTTGCGCTTACTGTAAATTGTCTTTCTTTTATGAAAATTGGTGCTCGTAACGTTTTAATTACTAATCCGAGGGATATGCCTGCCTTCATCAAAGAATTAAAAAAGTATAAGTTCACCGTCTTTACAGGAGTTAATACACTTTTTAATGGCTTGCTAAATAGACCTGAGTTTGCCTCAGTAGATTTTAGTAATTTCAAAATTGCAGTAGGTGGTGGCATGGCAGTTCAAGATATTGTAGCTACCAAATGGAAAAAATTAACCGGTGTGCCACTCGTAGAAGGTTATGGACTTACTGAAACTTCTCCAGTGCTTTCTTGTAATCCGATTGATGGTACCGAGAGAATTGGAACTATAGGTTTGCCTTTACCAAGCACAGAAATTAAAATACTTGATGATGCTGGGAATGAAGTACCCACGGGTGAAAATGGAGAAATATGTGCACGAGGACCACAGGTAATGCCAGGTTATTGGAACAATCCTGAGGAATCAGAAATAGTATTTAGAGATGGTTGGTTTCTGACAGGTGATATTGGAAGGATAAGTGAAGATGGCTTCATTAAAATTGTAGACCGTAAAAAGGAAATGATCAATGTTTCAGGTTTTAACGTGTATCCTAATGAAATAGAAAATGTAATTAGTCAGCACCAGAAAGTACTTGAAGTAGGTGCAGTAGGAGTAAAGGACGCAAAGTCAAATGAAGTGGTAAAGGTTTTCGTGGTTAAAAAAGATGATAGTTTAACAAAAGAAGAGCTAATTACTTATTGCCGTGAAAGTTTGACTGCTTATAAAATACCAAAACTAGTTGAGTTTATGGATGAACTACCAAAATCTAATATTGGTAAAATTATTAGAAGAAAGCTGGTAGAGGCAGAGCAACCGGCCTAATTCAAACTTTAAAAATAAATAAAAGCCGAAATTATTTAATTTAGTTTCGGCTTTTATCCGTTTTACCTAAACTAATCATCTCATCTTTTTGTAAGCATTGATCAAGCCATTTGTTGATGCATCATGCGAATTTATATCTTCATTACTTTCTAATTCCGGTAAAATTTCTTTGGCCAACTGCTTGCCCAATTCCACACCCCACTGATCAAAACTGAATATATTCCATACAACGCCCTGTACAAATATTTTATGCTCGTACAATGCTATAATTTTTCCCAGCATACGCGGAGTCAGCTTTTGAAATAGGAATGAGTTGGTAGGTTTATTACCTTCAAAAATTTTAAATTGTGTGAGTTTTTCTATTTCTTCTTCATTTTTACCTGAGCTTTTTAATTCAGCAATAACTTCCTCTTTCTTTTTACCTTTCATAAGTGCTTCAGTCTGTGCGAAATAATTAGACAGAAGCTTAGGATGATGATCACTTATCGAATTGTGACTCTGAGCGGGTGCCAAAAAATCACAAGGAATGATTTTAGTACCTTGGTGAATTAATTGGTAAAAAGCATGCTGACCATTGGTGCCAGGTTCTCCCCATATAATTGGGCCTGTTTCGTAATTTACGGGGTTCCCGTTTCTATCCACGTATTTTCCATTGCTTTCCATGTCTCCCTGCTGAAAATAGGCAGCAAATCGATGCATGTATTGATCATAAGGTAAAATGGCGTGGGATTCGGCGCCAAAGAAATTATTGTACCATATTCCGAGTAGTGCCATAATTACCGGAATGTTTTCTACAAATGGTTCATTTCTGAAATGTTGATCTGACTCAAAAGCTCCAATCAAAAGTTCTTCAAAATTTTCGAAACCAATGGCACATGCGATTGAAAGACCAATGGCACTCCACAGTGAATAACGGCCGCCAACCCAATCCCAAAATTTGAACATATTCTGAGGATCAATACCAAATTCTGTTACTTTAGCTTCATTGGTACTTAAAGCAACGAAGTGTTTTTTAACGTGATCTTGATCACCAGCCACTTTTAAAAACCAATCTTTCGCTGATTGGGCATTGGTCATGGTTTCTTGAGTAGTAAAAGTTTTCGAAGCAACAATAAAAAGAGTTGTTTCAGGATTTAATTTTTTTAATGTTTCCGCGATATGAGTTCCATCAACATTGGATACAAAGTGTACATTTATATGTTGTTTCTGATAAGGCTTTAAAGCTTCAGTTACCATGTAAGGGCCCAAATCAGAACCCCCAATCCCGATATTTACAATATCTGCTATCGGTTTCCCGGTGTAGCCTTTCCAGGCACCGCATATCAATTTATCTGAAAAAATTTTCATTTGTTGCAGCACTGCATTTACTTCAGGCATTACATTTTTTCCATTTACTTCTATGGGGTGGTTGTCCCTGTTTCTTAAAGCAGTATGTAAAACAGCCCTATTCTCGGTCTGATTTATTTTATCACCGCTAAACATCTTTTCGATAGCATCTTCCAGCTCAATCTCTTTAGCCAGGCTGATCAAGGCATCCATCACATCCGTATCAACTATGTTTTTCGAATAATCGAAAAGTAAATCATTCCATTGAATCGAATATTTATGAAATCTGTCAGGGTCGCCGCCAAACATTTCTACCATTTTTTGGGACTTCAATTTCGTGTGCAGAACGGTCAGTTTTTGCCAGGCTTGAGTAGTAGTAGGATTAATTTTTTTAAGCATAGAAATTTTACTGTTTCAAATTAAAAAATGAGATTTGTGCTTGTAAATTTGAAGAAAAAAAAGATTTAAACCAATTTATTTCTTCTTCGTAGTTTTAATTGTTTTACATATTTTTTATTACAACTTAATAGCGCAATATCATGGAATATGACGTGATGAATTTTGAGGTTGAAGTACTTGAACAGAGCAAGGAAAGACCACAGGTAGTAGATTTTTGGGCTCCATGGTGCCAACCATGCCAAATTTTAGGCCCGGTATTAGAGAAACTTGCTACACAAGCCAATGGTGAATGGGATTTGAAGAAAGTAAACGTGGATGAAAATCAACAGTTAGCTACCCAATTTGGTGTGAAGGGTATACCAGCTGTGAAATTGATAATAAATGGTGAAATAGTTTCCGAATTTAGCGGAGCTTTGCCTGAGGTACAAATACAAAAATGGCTGAAAGAAAATGTGCCTTCAGAAGAATCGGAGCAATTAGGTAAGGTGAAGGTGCTCTTTGACGAAGGTAAGTATGATGAAGCCTTACCTGTTTTGCATCAAATTATTGAGCAAAATCCACAGCATTCCGAAGTAGCATTTTTACTAAGTAAAATATATTTATTTTCCGATGCGGAAAAAGCTATAGATTATCTCCGCGTGGCTCAAAAAGATCCACAATATTTAGATGAAACATATTACCTGAATAAAATCGCCGAACTTATTAAACAGGGCGATTTACCAGATCAACTACCGGAAGCTCCGGTGAAAGACAAAATTAAGAAAGGATTGCAGGCTTTAGGGCAAAAAGATTTTGATACTGCCTTAAAATGTTTGATTGAGGGAGTGATGATTGACAAAAACTACCATAATGAATTGCCTCGCGAATCCTGCATTGCTATCTTCAAATACCTTGGAGAAACACATGAAATTTCCCGTAAATATAGAAGAAGCTTTGATATGGCATTGTATTAGACCATGTTTACTTTTGGTGCACAAATATTAATGCACCAAAAGTTAACATATAATACTGATTATTCGAAGCATTTCAGCATCCATTGGTTTTTTCTTACTTATGGCATCTTTGAAAGGCGTAAATACTAATTCTCTTTTTATTATACCTGCCATACTATTCACCTCTCCATCAATCAATCCTTCCAATGCACCAAGTCCTAATCTACTAGCCAATATCCTATCAGCCGAAGTTGGAGAACCACCTCTTTGTATATGACCTAAAATAGATACCCTGGTACTAAGATCAGGAAGTTGGTTTTTTACCTGGCTGGCAATTTCAAATGCTCCACCTTCATGGTTTCCTTCGGCAACTATTACTATGGAGGATGTTTTAGATTTTCGGCCTGCTTTTTTTAATTGTCTCACAATATCAGCAATTGAAGTGACTGTTTCAGGAACAAGCGCCAGCTCTGCACCACTACCCACAGCAGCATGAATAGCAATATCACCACTTTGCCTGCCCATTACTTCAATAAAAAAAACCCTTTCGTGAGAATTAGCCGTATCTTTAATTTTATCTATAGCATCAAGTGCAGTATTTACTGCAGTATCAAAACCAATGGTGTAATCCGTGCCATAAAGATCGTTATCAATTGTTCCGGGTGCTCCCACAGTCGGGATTCCAAATTCATTATAAAAGATATCAGCCCCGGTAAAAGTCCCATCTCCTCCGATGGCAATAATACCTTCAATGCCTCTTTTTTTTAAGTTAGCATAAGCTTTTTTTCTTCCTTCCGGAGTCATAAACTCTTTGCTTCTTGCTGATTTTAAAATAGTACCCCCATGCTGTATAATACTACTTACTGATTGACTATTCATTGAAAATAAATCATCTGCAATCATCCCGTTGTAACCACGATTAATTCCAAAGATTTCAATTCCTTGGTATAATGCTCCTCTTACTGCAGCTCTTACACATGCATTCATTCCAGGAGAATCTCCTCCCGAAGTAAAAATTGCTACTTTTTTCATAAGCATGAAAATATTTCAATTTAAGTAAACACAAAATTATAAAATTTTGTGTTTGATTCTTAACAAAAAGATCAATTGACGGATTATCATCCAGGAAATTAATGTTCCCCACTATTTTAAGAATACTAAAACTGGTGTTGCTGCAAATTCAATAATTGCATGGCAATAGACTTTTTAATAAAGGAAAATTAAGCGGGTATACCATGGCTTTTTTCTATTCCCATTTCTAATCCTCTTAATTCTGACATTCCGCGCAGCAACCCAATTCCGGAGTACCCTGGGTTAACGTCTTTATGTAGATCATCCATAATTGTATGGCCATGATCGGCACGCATAGGTATTTGATAATCCATTCTGTGCAAAGCTTTTCTTCGTTGTTGTTCATGTAAGATACCAAGTATTACCCCATACATGTCTACATTACCACCCAAATGATTGGCTTCATAAAAATTGCCATTAGAATCTCTTTGAGTGCTTCTTAAATGGGCAAAATGAATATAATTACCTAATCTTTTTACCATACCTACCAAATCGTTTTCAGGATTTACTCCCAATGAACCCGTACAAAAGGTAATACCATTATACTTACTTGGTACTGCATTGATTATATTCATTAGATCGTTTTCTGTTGATACTATTCTGGGAAGACCAAACAGTGAACGTGGAGGGTCATCCGGGTGAATAGCCATTTTTACATTGTTTGACTCGGCCACAGGAATAACTTTTTCTAAGAAATAAATAAGGTTTTTTCTGAATTGATTTTCAGTTATCTTTTCATATTCTGACAACTTTTCTCTGAATGAGTCAAGATTATAACCCTCCTGTCCACCCGGTAATCCGGCAATGATATTATTTGTAAGCTGTTGTTTTTGTTCATCGCTTAAATTATTAAAATGCATTTCTGCTGCAGCAATTTGCTCAGTTGAATAAGATTTTTGAGCATTATTTCTTTTAAGAATAAATAAATCAAACGCTATCAAGGCATTCATTTCAAAGCGTAAAGCTCTGGCACCATCTTCTAGTTCATAATCCAATTGAGTTCTGGTCCAGTCAAGTACCGGCATAAAATTATAGCATACTGTTTTAACGCCCGCCTTACCTAAGTTCTCAATTGACAGTTGGTAGTTTTCTATATATTCATCCCGGTTTGATTTACCCAATTTAATCGAATCGTGCACCGGAATACTTTCAGCTACCGACCATATGAGGCCTCTTGATTTGGCAGGCTGATAATTATCATCAAACTCAATTTCTCGTTTGCGTTTATTAATTTCATCCATAGGCCAAATAGTTCCTATTGGCATATGATGCAAAGCCGTAACAATTCCAGTAGCTCCGGCTTGCCTTATATCAGATAGTTTTACGGTGTCGTCTGGCCCATACCACCGCCAGGTTGGCTCCATTCCCATAGCTTTTTATTTTTGATTTAAAGCAAAGATATCAATAAATCTTTTATTGCACACGTTAACATTTTATTAATTATATGTTTTTTTGTAATTATGAATGTTTATTGAAAGAAGTTAATAAAAAATAATTGATTCAGAAAGATTATAATAACACTGTGGAATTACCCGGAATTTAAAGGTTTTCATTCCAACTTGTACTAGGCAGTGATTGATACCGATGAAATGCCAATGATTTTATCACCTTTCCAGATATAGATGAAAGTATGACATTAAAACATGACAAAATGTTCATGTTTATAAAATGGTATCTGTTTTGAAATGATCTATAAAAAAATGTGATTATGAAAAAAGGAAATTTCAAAAACCTGATTGATTCAGAAATTCCGGTTTTAGTTGATTTTTTTGCCGATTGGTGTCAACCATGTAAAATTCAAGCTCCTATCTTGGAACAGGTGGCTAAAGATATGAGTGGCAAGGTGAAAATTGTTAAGATAAACGTGGATAAAAATAGGGGACTTGCTCAGCAGTATCAGATTCAGGGTGTGCCCACTTTAGCTATATTTAAAAACAGGAAAATGGTGTGGCGAAAGTCCGGTGTGATGCAGAAACAGCAATTGAAGCAAATTATTGAGGAACACAATTATTAATAATTTGGTGAGGATATTTACACATAATCCTCGCCAAATTTTTCCTTCACCTCATTTACAAATTGCTTAATGTTTTGCTCATTTTCTTTTTTGCAAATCAGCAGCGCTTTATCATCGTCTACCACGATAAAGCCTTCAAGTCCGTCTACGACCGTTACTTTCCCGGCAGTTGTTTTTACCAGCGTATTTTTAGCGTTGTGAATGATAACTTGATCACCGGTAGCGGCGTTGCCTGCTTCATCGGTTTTCGAGATTTCATGAAGTGCGCTCCAATTACCCAGGTCTGACCAGCCAATATCTGTGCTAATCACAAAAACATTTTCTGCCTTTTCCATCACAGCGTAGTCAATGGAAATATTTTCGCAGGAGCTATAAATTTTTTCAATAGCATACTCTTCTTCTTGTGAATTAAATGATTGATCATGCTCTGCAAATTGGCGAAATAGCTCCGGGGTATATTTTTCAAATGCGGCCAAAATAGCTTTTGCCGACCATATGAAAATGCCGGCATTCCAATAAAAGTTGCCGCCGGCGACAAATTCTTTTGCGGTATCAAGGTTAGGCTTTTCTCTAAATTGCGATACCTTAGCCAGTTGCCATTGATCCGGCTTATCTTCCAAAATTTTTCCCGAGGATTGGATATAGCCATAACCGGTTTCTGGCTTATGGGGCTTGATCCCGATGGTTAATAAAGCATCATTATTAGTAGTAAATTCAAATCCTTTTTCAACAATAGAAACAAATAGATCTTCTTTAAGAATAATATGGTCGGATGGTGCCACTAAAATATTGGCTTCAGGATTGATTTTTTGTATTTTGAAAGCGCCAAAAGCAATACAAGGAGCCGTGTTTCGTCGGCTCGGTTCGCTTAAAATATTGTCTTTTGGTATTTGCGGTATTTGCTCTGCTATGGTATTTTCATAAAGTTGATTAGTAATGACCAAAATATTTTCTGCAGGACATATCCGGTTGATTCTTTCATAAGTTTGTTGAATTAGAGTTTTACCGGTACCTAGTACATCTAAAAATTGTTTAGGCCGTTTTGTGGTACTCCAGGGCCAGAATCTGCTTCCAATACCTCCAGCCATTATGATCGCGTAGTTGTTACTTTGCATGAGATTTAATCCTTTGTATTAAAAAAAATTCTCTGGCGTAAATTTAAAATTTTATTGCGGCTGACAAAACTATTTCTTGCTTTTGTTACTGCTTTTCAATGGCTTTGATTACTCTGGCTGCGCACAAGCTATATTTTAATAAATAAAAAGCTGGTTTGCAATACTTGTTCAGATAATAATTTAAAATATAAATAATACTGAATATTATTAAAGCTTAAGAGGTAATTTTTATTTCCAGGTTGGGTATGCCATACTCATTACTTAATTTTGTGTTATGGTAAACGAAGAGATTAAGGATATTCAAGGTAAGGCACTTTGGGATTATTTTAAAAATAGAAATAATAAAAAGCCGCTTATTTTACATAATGACTATGGCGAGCCAGAAAAAATGCCTAAAGAAGTATTTTTTTTGGAATATAACGAGTTAAATGATTTGGATCTCTATGCCTTAAGCATGTGCCGGGGAAAAATAGTGGATGTAGGGGCTGGAGCAGGCAGACATGTATTGCCATTGCAGAAAACTAATGAAGTAAGCGCGCTAGAAATATCTCCACTATGTAATAAAATAATGGCCGAAAGAGGGGTGAACAGTATTATTGAAGAAGATATCTTTAATTTTAAACCTAAAGGTAGATACGATACTATTTTAATGCTTATGAATGGTATCGGATTGGCAGGCTCATTGGAAGGGGTAAAAGAACTTTTGAAAAAGTTTAAAGATATATTGTCAGACAATGGTCAGGTTTTGTTTGATTCCAGTGATATTTCTTATTTATATCGTGATACTTTTTTTCCAAAAGATCGATATTTTGGGGAAGTAACTTATCAATATGAATATAATAAAGAAAAAGATGAAAAATTTGGTTGGATTTACATCGATAAAAAAACCATTTCCAAAATCGCCAGTCAGCTTGGCTATCATTGCCAGGTAATTTATTCAAGCAACAATGATCAATACTTGGCTCGGCTAAAAATTGTATGATTACTTATAAAGATAGCCTATAGTTTCCTGCCATTTATTCGGTTTTTCTCAATATTCCAATTTTATTATGTACGCAATGTAAATCTATAAATGCAATATTTTATTTGATTATTTTTGTTTTTTCTTGCATAAAACTTATATTTTATCATTTTATTTTAAAGAATAAGAATTATGCCAAATAAAAAACTAGTGAAATCGGTTCCATTTTTTCTTGTTTTTGCTTTCATAACTATCTCTGCACAAGCAGATCAGGCAAATGAAAATGTCATTTCGGTTTCCAAATCACACATTGATTCATTGTGGGTTTTAATGGCTGCAGCATTGGTATTTTTAATGCAGGCAGGTTTTAAAAGTTTGGAAGTGGGATTGTAAAAGATAATTTAGGCTGGCTCCAATCAATAGGTTTCATAGATTTTGCAGGGTCTACGGTGGTCCATTCTTTAGGTGCTTGGGTGTCGTTGGCTGGATTAATATTATTGGGTTCTCGGATTGGAAGATTTGACGAAAACGGAAACCCGAAGGATATGAAACCCTACAGCATTGCCTATGCAGTATTGGGTTTGTTTATATTGTGGTTTGGCTGGTGGGGATTTAATGGTGGTAGTACATATTCTTTTTCTGAAAAGGTAGGAATAATTATTTTGAATACCAACATTGCGGGAGCTGCAGCCGGAATGACGGCATATTTCTATTCCTATTTCTTTCAAAATAAAAAATCAATATATGAAAAATTAATAGGGGGTTCCCTGGCGGGATTAGTGGCTATTACAGCTTCTGCCCATATTCAATCACCGTTCACATCGGTTGTTATAGGCATCATTGCCGGTATTGTTCATAATATTGGCTTTGAATTTCTTCTTAAACATAAAATCGATGATGCAGTAGGGGCGATCCCGATTCATGGATTTGGTGGAGTGACAGGAACTTTATTAGTTGTGATTGCTCCTAATATTTTTAATCAGGGATTCACTGCCATTTTCAGTCAATTAGCTATACAAATGCTAGGTGTTGTCATTTGTTTTGGATGGGCATTTTCAATGGGATATGTTATTTTTAAATCATTGAAAAGTATTACCGGTTTAAGAGTATCGCCTAAAGAAGAACGAGAAGGTATTCTTCTTTATCCACAAGTTAAACAAGAAGAAGAGGATATAGATGAAGCCGAGTTGGCTTCATTATTAGCATCTATGGAAGCTCAGGTTGAAGAAGATAAAAAAGATATTGAAGATAATGATCTTATCGATAAAACAAAATAATAAATAAGATGTCGCAAACAGGAAAAATTACTATTGCAAATGTGGTTATTCGTAAGTCAGGAACAGATCATGAATTACTTCCTTTACATACATAGTTTTTTACAATTACCACTATCTCAACATCATCAACTTATATCTCAAAAATGCGTTGAATTCATTGATTTTAATGGTGGAAAAATACCATTTTTAGAAGCTTTGAAATCAATCACAGAATTTATTCAACAATTGCGCTTGGAAGGTAAGTTTGGTGAATATATGAAAAATACCGGATAAACATCTATAATTATAATTGAAGCTTTTGAAGAATGATAATTCCGGCATTTTAATTCTAAATTGCAATTTTTGAAGCTGAGTAGCATTTGGTATGCTAAACTAAGCAATTATTCTCATTTTAATTCCTTCAGATTGCAAAAATAGTTTTAACTCCGGAATAGGAATTTCTTTGTAATGAAAAATACTTGCTGCCAGGGCAGCATCCGCTTTGCCTTCTGTAAAAGCATCAATGAAATGCTCCTTTGTGCCGGCACCACCGGAGGCAATGATTGGGATCGTTAGTTCACTGCTGAGAAGAGCCGTTAATTCGTTGGCAAACCCGGCTTTGGTGCCATCGTGATCCATGGAAGTGAGCAAGATTTCCCCTGCACCTCGTTCCTGTACTTCTTTGGCCCATGCCAGGGTCTCTTTTTCCGTGGGAGTACGGCCGCCATGAGTATGCACGGTGTTTTTATTTCCAATTAACCGGCTATCGATTGCTACTACCACGCATTGACTTCCAAATTCGTTAGCCAGCTCATCAACTAATGAAGGTTTGTAAACAGCTGAAGAGTTGATGGAGATTTTATCGGCACCGGCATTGAGACATGCGCTTACATCTTCGATGGAAGAAATGCCGCCACCCACGGTAAAGGGAATATTGATATTGGCAGCCACACGACTAACCAGATCTACCAGGGTCTTGCGCTTTTCAACGGTGGCTGTTATGTCCAGAAATACCAGCTCATCAGCTCCTTGTTCAGCATATATCTTTCCCAGTTCTACTGGGTCACCCGCGTCACGCAATTCTACAAAGTTTACACCTTTCACAGTTCTGCCTTCTATTACATCCAGGCAGGGAATTATTCTTTTGGTCAGCATCGATTATAAAAATTCTTGTAAATCCGTTAGTTCAATTTTTCCTTCATAAATGGCCTTGCCGATAATCACGCCATACACATTGGCAATTTGCAATTTGTGCAAATCGGACAATTGGCTTACACCTCCACTGGCAATAACCTTCATTTCAGGCAAAGCGTTTTGAATTTTTTCATACAGATTAAAAGCAGGTCCTTGCAACATGCCGTCCTTGCTCACATCTGTACAAATGACGTATTGAAATCCTTTTTGCCGGTAATTTAGCAAAAATGGTATCAAATCATGATCACTTTCCTCGGCCCAACCACTGATGGCGATTTTTTCACCTTTGACATCAGCTCCCAGGATAATTTTTTCGCTGCCATAATTTTGCAGCCATTGCTGCACCAGCTCAGGGTTTTTCACAGCAATGCTGCCGGCAGTTACCTGTCGGGCTCCTGAATTATATACTCGCTCAATGTCTTCATTGGATTGTACACCACCACCAAAATCGATGTGGAGATTGGTGCCTGTGGCTATTTTTTCCAGCACTGCCAGGTTTACCACATTTTTCTGTTTGGCACCGTCCAGATCTACCAGGTGCAACCTGCGAATGCCTGCATCTTCGTAGGCTTTGGCAATTTCAAGGGGCTGTGCACTGTATTCTTTCTTTTGAGTATAATCGCCCTGGCTAAGCCGCACACATTTTCCATCAATGATATCAATGGCGGGAATAATTTCCATTTAAATTGTTTTCTTGTTTACGAAAATGCAAATAAAGAGAAAAAGCTGATAATAATTGAATGCAAATTTGATAAAAACATTTGCAGTTCCTTAAGTAGACAGGTTCTATGCGATCCAGCCATCTTTCCATTGTTCTGTTTTTCCTGGTCTTTGTTTCATTTCCCCGGTATGTGTCTCACATACCAGCAATAGGTAATCTTCCGGATAACAATGCCAAAAATTCCTTTCTCCAGCCAAAATGTCACTATCTTTTCCGGGAAGATGTAATTTGCATAAATCAATACTTAGCCTCTTTTGTCAGTAAAAACCTGCCTTTATGGCTTAAATAAAGGCCAAAATTAATTGGCACTTAATTCGATAGGCAACTTATAATAACAGATATTAATCATCAAAAATCTTATGGAAGAAATAAAATTACAACCCCTGGCCGACAGAGTGCTGGTAGCACCTGCAGCAGCCGAAGAGAAGACGGCTTCCGGTATCATCATTCCCGATACCGCTAAAGAAAAACCGCAAAGAGGTACCGTAATAGCTACTGGTAAAGGCAGCAAAGACGAACCTATGACAGTGAAAACTGGTGATAATGTGCTTTATGGCAAATATGCTGGTACCGAAGTTACTGTTGATGGTAAAGAATACCTCATCATGCGCGAATCAGACATTTTTGCAATCGTTTAACCTCTAAATATTTGTAAAAATTATGGCAAAAAATATTATTTTCAATATCGAATCAAGAAACGCTCTGAAAAGTGGCGTGGATCAATTGGCCAATGCTGTTAAGGTAACGCTGGGCCCGAAAGGCAGAAATGTAATTTTAGGTAAAAGCTATGGCGCACCTCGCATAACGAAAGATGGTGTAACTGTGGCTAAAGAAATTGAGCTGAAAGACCCTGTAGCTAATATGGGTGCCCAAATGGTAAAAGAAGTAGCCAGCAAAACTGCCAAAGTAGCAGGTGATGGAACTACTACTGCTACCGTGTTGGCACAGGCTATTTTCAATGCCGGTTTAAAAAACCTGGCAGCCGGTGCTAATGCTATGGACCTGAAGCGTGGACTGGACAAAGCCGTGATTAAAGTAGTAGAAGGACTGAATGCTCAATCGCAAACTGTTGGTAATGATTTTGCTAAAATTAAGCAGATAGCTACTATTTCGGCCAACAGTGACGATACTATTGGTCAGCTAATAGCCGAAGCCATGGAAAAAGTAGGTAAAGACGGCGTGGTAACCATTGAAGAAGCCAAAGGCACAGACACCTTGGTTGAGCTGGTAGAAGGTATGCAGTTTGATCGTGGTTATTTATCACCATACTTCGTAACCGATACTCAAAAAATGGTTTCTGAATTAGAAAATCCTTTCATCCTGATCTACGATAAAAAAATCAGTACGATGAAGGATTTACTGCCTATCCTGGAAAAAGCCGCGCAAACAAATAAACCGTTGCTGATCATTGCCGAAGATATAGATGGTGAGGCATTGGCAACATTAGTTGTGAACAAGCTAAGAGGTTCCTTGCGTGTGGCAGCCGTGAAAGCTCCCGGATTTGGCGACCGCAGAAAAGCCATGCTGGAAGACATTGCTATCTTAACCGGTGGCACTGTAATATCCGAAGAGAGAGGCTTTAAACTTGAAAATGCAACGCTGGATATGCTTGGCAAAGCCGATAAAATCAGCATTGATAAAGACAATACCACTGTGGTAAATGGAGCCGGTGAGAAAGAACAAATTAAAGGCAGAGTAAATCAAATCAAATCTCAAATTGAAAACACTACTTCTGATTACGACAAAGAAAAACTGCAGGAAAGGCTGGCCAAACTATCCGGTGGTGTGGCAGTACTGCATGTAGGTGCAGCTTCTGAAGTGGAGATGAAAGAGAAAAAGGACAGGGTAGAAGATGCCCTGGCTGCTACTCGTGCTGCTATTGAAGAAGGTATAGTGGCTGGCGGTGGCGTGGCTTACGTGCGTACCCTCAAGTCTCTGGATGATGTGCAAACTGCCAATGAAGACCAGAAAACCGGGGTAGATATCGTGCGAAGAGCATTAGCAGCGCCTTTACGTCAAATAGCTTTCAATGCTGGAGTAGAACCTTCAGTGGTAATTCAAAAAGTGATAGATGGACAGGATGATTTTGGTTACAATGCTGGCGCCAACAAGTATGAAAACCTCATTGCTGCCGGAGTAATTGATCCAACTAAAGTGACAAGGGTGGCTTTAGAAAATGCTGCCAGCGCTGCCAGTATGTTAATTACAACTGATTGCGTGGTGTCAGAAGCCCCGGAAAAGAAAGCTGTTCCGGCTGCTCCACACATGGATGATATGTATTAGACGAAGGACGACTGCTGACAAACGCTATCGCCGGCGTCCGCCGGTGTAGTGTTTCCGGCATCCGTCGGCACTAGTGCTGAGTTTTGCTAGTTTACCATCGGACGCTGGCGCGAGCATTGTTTTGGATTAACAGATAACTTCAGCAACTTTTGGGGCCATCCGTTCAAAAATTAAGAAAACCGGCAGGTTATTTATAGTAGCCTGCCGATTTTTTATTGCAGAAACTTTATTATGTTTGAGGTCGTTTAAGAAGAAATATAATAATAACTGAGTTTACAAAAATGGACAAAGATCAATTATTTGAGGCTATCAGTGAAGAAATTAGAGAGATCCGTCAGTTGACATTGGAGACTCAAAAACTGGCAAAAGCCGCAGAACAAACTGCAAGAGCTGCAGAACAAACTGCTAAGGCGGCTCATTTAGAAGCAAAAGCTTCTTGGGAATTAGTGACTATGTATAAATTACAACAAGATAAGCCATGGTGGAAAAAGTTATTTGGCAAATAAGATAAATTTCGTTTTTTCTTCATTCAAATTTTTACTCATACTGGCAACAATAAATACTGGTTTTGCACTTCTTGCTTTTTTAAACTGAAATAAATTATAAATACCTGTCGGCCCTGTCGGCTTTTTTCATTTTAGATAAAGTGAAAATATTCTCTCTACCGTTGTACAATAAAATCAATCTTTTGTAGCTGAATTTCCTTATAACCGGAAGATCATGCAAAGAATTTTAACAATTGGCCGCTATATTTATTATTATTCCATTAGTCGAACTAAAAAAAACAAAAATGAGAAGCGGAGAATGGAATACACAGCATGATGTTAGCGCAGGTCATTACGCTGAACGACCAAAAGAAATTCCTAAAAAAGGATGGATAAAAGTTGGAAAAAGAGTTATTAAAGTTAATTTATAGGAATGTTTTCACAAGCAGGATTTTTATTTTCCTGGTTCAGATTATCTTCTGCCCATATTTAATAATTCCTTACTTTTGCACTTTTTAGTTTTTTTGAACCGAAAGGCCTGTCGTGCCATCAATCTCAATACTTTAAAACCGGCAGGGTATTATTATTATTATAACTTGCCGATTTTTTTATTGAGGAAACTTTAAAATCTCCTCTGAGCAATTATAATTAATAGACATTTAATTTAAGTCTTTTTCAATATTCATTTTAAATCGAACTTCCCGAGTATTTAACCTGGTGTTATTTTTAAGATCAGCGTCAACAAGATCCATTTCAATTGCGTCTTTCTACCTTACTGTTATTTAAAATTAGTTTTATTGAATCGATATACAAGCTTTTTTTAAAAAATTTATGACTATTTTCAATTTCAGCAGTTATAGAAGCATTACCTCTTGGCAAAGGCTATTGATGCTACCACCAGGCAGGCATTTTTTAATTATGATCTTGTCTATTCTAAGCAAAGTAAAAAATAAACTAAATATATAACAATGACTAACGACTACAGCTTATTTAATGAAGTATGCAGTT
>CAZQEZ010000065.1:0-24075 GCA_964592475.1 uncultured Roseivirgaceae bacterium | reverse complement strand
GTAACCGCACAGCAAGGCGTATAATGAATAGCACTCTTTTAGTAGGGAAGCTATGACACCATGCACAAACTCTTGTGGTGCACATAAAAAGAGGCCAAAAAAATGATAATACGACAAGAAATTAAAAAAGACCATAAACAGGTGTTTAAAGTGATTGAAAAAGCGTTTAAAGATGCAGAATTCGCTCAAAATACAGAACAATTCCTTGTTGAAAGGCTAAGGAAATCTAATGCTTTCTTACCAGAACTATCAATGGTTGCAGAAGTTGATGGGAAAATTGTCGGTCACATTCTTTTGACTAAATTGAAAATCAAAAACAAATCGAATGAATTTGACTCTTTGGCTTTAGCACCTGTTTCTGTATTACCTAAATTTCAAGGAAAAGGTATTGGTGAAAAACTGATACTCGAATCACATAAAAAGGCAAAAGAATTAGGATATAAATCCATCATTCTTCTTGGCTACGAAAAGTATTATTCGAGATTTGGGTATAAGCGAGCGGATAAGTTCGGAATAGAATTACCATTTGAAGTACCAAAGGAGAATTGTATGGCAATTGAATTAGTCGAGAAAGGGCTGAAAGGAGTAAAAGGAATGGTTGAATACCCAAAAGAGTTCAATGAATAAGAAATACGACAAAACAATAATAGCTATATGCAATGTGTGTGAAAGTGCCGACATAAAGTTGTTTACATCACCTAAACTTATCAGTAAGCGGACAGTGAAATGTTTTGAAATCAACCACTACTCATAGCCAAGAAACTCCGTTCAAAGTTCAAAAGCTGAAAAACTAAATAAATTGTTTATGGAGGATTCCAGCCACTTGTTCTGTCGTATACAATATAACTCTCGTAAGCTATTTCGGCAAAAAAAGCCGACCACCCAACACTAAGCCGAATAGCTGAAATACCCCATAAAAATGCCTGAACGACAGCTCAAGCATTAGCTGGAGAACTAGGTCCTACTGTTTTCATAATTAGACTAGACGGCCTTATGTCTAAATTCATGGGAGAATCCATCTGCATGAAGACATTCAGGTAAAGGAAATTGCCTATCAACTGGGATTTAGCAGCGACCAGCATTTTTGTAAGGTTTTTAAAAAAAGGGTGGGAGTTAGTCCGGGTGAGTTCAGACGGGGTAGCATGATGTGATAATTTAGAAAATTTGAACTTTTAAACTGTAAAATAGTTCATACTTTATTAATTTAACAGACAAAGAGAATAATATTTAATTATAATGCAAAAATATATCCTTTCTCTCGATCAAGGCACCACTAGTTCCCGCGCAATAATTTTTAATAAGAAGGGTCAGATTTTAGCTATTTCACAAGCCGAATTCGAGCAAATTTATCCCCAGCCAGGATGGGTAGAGCACGACCCTGAAGCCATCTGGCAATCTCAACAAAACGTGATTTTGGAAGCCCAAAAGGAAGTTAGCCTAAAAAGCGAGCAAATTGCTGCAATTGGTATAACCAATCAGCGGGAAACAACGCTAATTTGGAATAAAGAAACGGGAAAGCCAATATATAATGCTATTGTTTGGCAAGATAAGCGTACTGCCAAAATGTGTGATGAATATAAAAAATTGGGATATGAAAAGCTGGTGAAACGAAAAACAGGGTTGGTAATTGATTCATATTTTTCGGCTACAAAAGTCAAATGGATACTTGATAATGTAAAGGGAGCCAGAGAAAAAGCCGGACAAGGAAAATTGGCTATGGGAACTGTTGATAGCTGGTTGATCTGGAAATTGACTAATGGAGAGAAGCATATCACCGATGTAACCAATGCCAGCCGTAGTATGCTTTACAATATCAGTAACCTGCAATGGGATCAGGAGTTACTGCAGATATTTAATATCCCGGCCAAGATATTACCAGAAGTGGTATCTTCCAGTGGCCTGCACGCGGAAACAAAAATTGACTTATTTGATGCACCCATACCCATTGCTGGTATTGCCGGTGATCAGCAAGCAGCTCTGTTTGGTCAGCAGTGCATTTCCCCCGGTTTGGCTAAAAGTACTTATGGTACAGGAAGTTTTTTATTAATGAATACCGGAGAAAAACTTGTCCCTTCCAAGAATAAATTGGTAACTACCATTGCCTGGCAGGTGGGTGAAAATGTACAATACGCTTTGGAAGGATCTATTTTCATAGCCGGCGCTGTAGTACAATGGCTGCGCGATCAATTAGGCATTATTCAATCCTCATCCGAAATTGAAGCGTTGGCAGCGTCTGTCGAGGATAATGGAGGTGTATATTTTGTGCCAGCATTTGCCGGCTTGGGTGCACCTCATTGGGACCAGTATGCTCGCGGTACAATTGTGGGACTCACCCGTGGCACAGGTAAAGCTCATTTGGCCAGGGCCGCGCTGGAAGGCATAGCTTTTCAGGCCATGGATATAGTGAAAGCTATGGAAGACGACTCGGGAATAGAAATGAAGGAATTGCGTGCCGATGGTGGTGCAGCAGTTAATAATTTGCTGATGCAATTTCAGGCTGAAGTGCTGCAAAAAGCAGTGGTGCGACCTCAGGTCATTGAAACAACAGCATTGGGTGCTGCCTACTTGGCCGGACTGGCTGTGGGCTATTGGCAAAACATGGATGAACTTCAGCAAAATTGGCAGATAGATAAAAAGTTTGAGCCTAAAATGGCAATAGACAATGTAAAAGAATTGATTGTAAATTGGGAAAAAGCTTTGAATAAAAGCAGAGACTGGGTCGATGGTGATTAAGATTATCCTTATTATCTTACAAATTTTATTTGAAAATATTTTTTAATTAAAAAAAATCCATGAAAAGAGAACTGCAGATAAAACGCTTGAGAGAAAAAGATGATACCTGGGATGTGGTAGTAATAGGCGGAGGAGCCACTGGTTTGGGTGCCGCATTAGAAGCTGCCAGCAGAAATTATAAAACATTGTTACTTGAAATGTCCGATTTTGCCAAAGGCACTTCCAGTCGCAGCACTAAACTGGTTCACGGGGGGGTACGTTATCTTGCTCAGGGTGATATTTCATTGGTGCTTGAAGCACTGCGAGAGCGGGGTCTAATGCGTAAAAACGCACCTCACCTGGTAAAAAATCAGGCTTTCATTATTCCCATATACGATTGGTGGGGAGGTCCTTTTTATACGGTAGGATTAAAAGTGTATGATATGATGGCCGGGAAACTGGGTCTGGGTCCTTCAGTACATTTGTCAACTGAAGAAACGCTGGAGAGACTACCAACCATAAAAGAGGAAGGATTGTCAGGAGGAGTAATTTATTATGATGGTCAATTTGATGATGCACGACTGGCAGTGAACCTGGCACAAACAATTGTTGATTACAATGGATTAGCTCTCAATTACATGCAAGTAACAAGGCTCACCAAAGGTGATAATAATTTAATTAATGGTGTGCAGGTGCTGGACCGTGAAAATGGTAATGAAATGCATATTAAAGCCCATTCTGTAATCAATGCTACAGGTGTTTTTACTGATAGTATTTTGCAAATGGATGAACCTGGTCAGCCCAGGAAAATTGTACCCAGCCAGGGAATTCACTTTGTGCTTGACCATGATTTTTTACGCGGTGAAAACGCGATCATGATACCCAAGACTGACGACGGCAGAGTGCTCTTTGCTGTACCCTGGCGAGGGAAAGTGGTAGTAGGTACTACCGATACCTTAATAGAAGAAGCCAGTCTTGAACCCAGAGCTTTGGAGGAGGAAATAGAGTTTATTCTCAGTACCGCCGGCAGGTATCTTACCCGGGAACCCAAAAGAGAGGACGTACGCAGCATATTTGCCGGTCTGCGCCCGTTGGCATCATCATCGGGAGATGGAAAAGAAACTAAAGAAATATCACGCGGACATAAAATCGAAGTTTCCCTTTCAGGTCTGGTAACCATTACCGGGGGAAAATGGACCACTTATCGTAAAATGGGAGAGGATGTGATCAATAAAGCCTGCCTGATCGCCGGATTGGAAGAAAGAAAATGTATTACCGAAAGCTTACCGTTGCATGGTTATTCCTTAGCCGCTCATACGCATGAAGAAGATCATTTATACGTGTATGGCTCCGATGCAGTATCTATTAAAGAAATGATAGAAGCTAATCACTTACTGGGCGAAAAGTTGGACCAGCAATTACCATTTACCAAAGCCGAAGTTGTGTGGGCTGTTCGTGAAGAGATGGCCCGAACGGTAGATGATGTACTTGCCCGCAGGGTTAGGGCTTTGTTTTTGGATGCCAGAGCAGCTTTGGCCATGACGCCTAAAGTAGCAAAAATTATGGCCGAAGAATTGGGCAAGGACGATCAATGGGAAAAAGCTCAGGTTGAAGAATTTACCCGAATTGCTAAAGGCTACTTTTTTAATTAGAAAGCACTATGAGCGAATTCTTGGCAGAAATCATTGGTACTATGTTATTAATTTTATTGGGCGATGGTGTGGTTGCCAATGTAATTTTGAAAAAAACCAAGGGAGAAGCGGGAGGTTGGATTGTAATTTCTTTGGGATGGGGACTGGCTGTATTTACTGCAGTAGCGGTAACTGCTCCGGTAAGCGGTGCCCATATAAATCCGGCAGTCACCTTAGGTCTTGCCGTTGGCGGGCTGTTTCCCTGGATTAAAGTTCCGGTTTACATCTTGGCACAGCTTATAGGCGCGGGATTAGGAGCTTTACTGGTTTGGTTGTCGTATCATGATCATTTTAAAGCTACGGGCGAACGGGCATTGAAGTTAGCAGTATTTGCTACAATTCCTGCGATTCGAAACTATAAAAATAACCTGATGACTGAAGTTATCGGAACATTTGTATTGGTTTTCGTGGTGTTTTACCTGGCCGGACCAAGTTTTTATTCCCCGGCAGTACCTGAGGTAGAAATTGGCCTGGGTGCTATTGGTGCATTGCCAGTAGCTTTATTGGTTACTGCCATTGGGCTGTCTTTGGGAGGGCCTACAGGTTACGCCATAAATCCAGCCCGTGATCTGGGCCCCCGAATTATACATGCACTATTACCCATACATAACAAAGGAAGTTCTGATTGGCAATATGGCTGGGTGCCGGTAGTGGGACCAGTAATAGGTGCTTTGGTGGCTGCAGGTGCCTATTTGCTTCTATGGTAATTTAATTTGGAAAAAAACTGCAAACATCGATTAGGGTAAAGATGGTAAGAAAATTAATGCCTATCCTTTATCCTTCTCACAGAACCGTGCGTAAGGGCCATCGTGCACGGTTCCTGTTAAACCTTATTCAATACAGATTTATAGTATTGATGCAAAATATCCGTTCTTACGTCCTCTATGTTAAACAATAGGAGTAATTCAATTAGGCAGGCAGAACTATGTGAATAAGTTTGCAACCAGCGTTTCTCCATCTAGTGATTGAAGCATTGAAGCTACTTTGTTATATCGTAAAATATTTATCCGAAAGTAAGCTGACAGCAATGAATCACTCTTACCAAATTAAATTCAGGCTTTAAAATCAAGATTTTCAGTAATTCTTTTCCCTTCTTTTTTATAAGTATCCATGTAAAATTCAATCCTCTTACAGGCCTCTGCCAGATCGTAATTATTCAAATTAATATTCAATAAATCGATATACCAGGGGTATTTCACATTTTCCAGCACGTATTTTTCTACTATTTCTTTGGCTATGGGCAAGGTTGTTGTTTTAGAAGAATCGAACACATCTCGGTTGCTGGCATTAAGCAATTTTTCGTATTCCTCAGCTAATAATCTTTCAAATAAGGCAGTAGAAAACTTATCACCCTTTCTGCTTCCTGTTTCTGCATCATCTTCGGTAAGTTCCGCTTCTTTATGAATCCATTCCCACAGTATGCTGAGTCTTATTTCACCAGTCGCCATATCTTCCATCAGGTACAAGATGTCATCATTTCCAAAGAAGTCGGCCGGCTTAAGTGCTGCTGCTTGCATTCCCTGGCCAAAAGCATTGCCATATTGCAAAGCCACACTTAGCAAGTTGCGGGCACCTCTTATAGTTCTATTGGCAGGTTCTAATAGAATTAATGCTTCGGAGTCACCCGGGGTGTAAGTCAACGGTGGAAAATCTCTGCCGGTTTGATTGGCTTCGCCCACCTTTTCCCACACCGGCCTTATGATGTGTACCATTTTCCAATGGGCCACCCATTTTCCACTGGCTCCTTCTCGTTGTTCTCTTTCAGCTCCCGCGGTAGCTTTTTCCATGCTGGCTTCCACTCCTTCTTTCGACCCTACCGGAATATTAGGTTCCATACCTCCCTGCCATAGAGCGAAATTTCCATTAGCATCTGCTGTATTTACTACTCGCCTTACCCGATCTTCGTAAGAGCGCATGTAGCCATAAGTCATTACAATGTCTTCAATATTAGGATTTACAAAGTCATTATTCCAGGCCATAGCATCTGATACACTGTTGATGTAATCCCAGCGGCCGGTATTGAAACCAACGAAATGTTTACCCAATGCCGCTCGTATTTCCATCAACTGGTAAGTAGCTTCCAGCTGCTCTACCAGCACATAAGCTTTTATTGTACCTTCGTTCAATTTCAGGTGTTGCTCCAGATAGCTAAGCATTTGATTCCAAAGAGCTGCTTCACCAGCTGTTTGTATCTTGGGCAAATAAAGCACAATAGATGCATTTTTTTCCTGCAGCTTTTTATAATTATTGGCCACGTAGAGCGTCATATCTACAATGGAAGCAGCCATTTGAGTGCCATCCGCTTCTCGAACGTGGCGATCATCGAGGTGGAGGCCGCGGGCCCTATAAATAATGGTGGTAAAATTAAGCTGTTCTTGCCAATTTTGAATAATGTGGCGACCAAAAAAGCCTTGAGCCCATTCATTCATGTCTTCGGCTACTTTTTCAGCAATTTTTAAAAACATGGGGTCTCGCGCTATGGCCAGCTTCAAATTACGCAAATTGTCTAGGGACATGGTGTTAATTTGTCCCAATGCATCTTCTCCATCAAACATCCAACCATCGGCTCCGGAAAGTAAAGCATAGGCTACGTTGCGTATACTTGACTCCAATGCAGCATTAGGTTTAGCAGCAGGCCCTGTACCTTGAATCCATTGTCGCTGCAAATCATGTGAAATCTTTCCTCCCTCAAATTTCCCATCACGGGCATCTTGAACTTTCATATTCGTGAGCGGAATTGTTTCTTGTGGATCGAGAAAGTCAATCCTGATGTTGTTTTCCATTCGATCTTCCCGACGCTTTTGCCTCTCCTGCATGGCTTGTTTTATTTTTTTATTAAAAGGTGCCATTGCTTTCAAGGCTTCTATTGCCTCACGAGTATAAATATCCTTGAATTCTTGCTGGAGTTGATCGCGAATAATTATTGGGTTGGATTGCATAAGAATAAAAGTTTTGATAATAAAAAACTATTTAATACAAATTTATATTGTGATATGCTTACCACAAATATAAATACTAGACTAGTTTTATTAGTCATATATAATCATATATATTTTATCAAAGATATATTTAGCGTTCAAATGACCAGAGATTATTTTTTCTTTTTATAATTTTAGTGAATAATTGCACGTTATGCAATCTGAATTGAGAAAGAGAAAAAATTTTTCCCTAAATTTGCACCTCATGTTCTAAACGTAGAATTTAATATTTAAGTAATAGGATAAAATGGCAAAAGCTAATCGAAAGCAAGATAAGAAAACTAGTGCTAAGGCAATAGAAAATCCGGAAGTAATTGCTGATAATATATCTAAATTTGAGCAGTACCTTGAAAAAAACAGAAAGATAGTCCTGATTGTCGGTGGAATAATTGCTTTGGCTGTTATAGGTTATTTTCTCTATCAATATTATACTACTAATCAAAACAAAATAGCTCAGCGTGAAATGTTTCAGGCTCAATACTACTTTGAAGCGGATAGTTTGGGACTCGCTTTAAATGGCGACGGTAATAATTTTGGATTTTTAGAAATTATCGAGGACTATCCACTGACTGAATCAGCTAATCTTTCACATTATTATGCTGGTTTAAGTTTTTTGAAATTGGGTCAATTTGAACAGGCAATTGAGCATTTAGAAAAGTTTAGCTCTGATGATTACGTGGTGCAGGCAAGAGCTTATGTGTTAATTGGTGATGCCTATATGGAACAAGAAAATTACGTAAAAGCTGCAAAATTTTATGATAGAGCTGCCGGATATAAACCAAACGAGTTTTTTACGCCCAGCTACCTGCTGAAAGAAGCGCTTGCGCATGAAATGATGGGGGAATTTAAAGCTGCAGCCGATAGCTATGAAACCATTGTAGAAGAATATCCTGAAAGCAATCAAATTCAAGAAGCCAAAAAGCAGCTTCACCGTTTACAGGTTTTGTCAGCAAGATAAAAATAGTTTTTTCATGGTAATGTAAATTTTAAGCCTTCAGGATTGAAGGCTTTTTTTGCTTGCCAATTACCTAAAGCCACTTTTCAAGTTTACAGTTATTTTCATCAATGCTGGCAAAGGTGTTGAAATTAATCCATTCGCCCAGATTTATGTATTTACTTTGCCGGTTAATGGCTAACTCGAGAGGCAAATGTCGGTGCCCGAAAATGTAGAAGTCATGATGGGTAGTTTTTTCAATCGCTTTACAATACTGTAAAAGCCATTCTTTATCCCCTAGAAAAGGCTCTTCTTTTTTGGTGCTCTGGATACGACTATGACTTGACCAACGGTGTGCTATACCCATTCCTATGGTTGGATGTATTTTTGAAAACAACCATTGAGAAGTTTTGCTACGAAATAAACGCTTTAGAAACTTATAAGACGCATCTCCCGGTCCCAAGCCATCTCCATGTCCTAAATGAATTTTTAGTTTATTAATTTGCCAGCTTTGTGGCTTATGAAATACAGGGATGCCCATTTCTTCTTCAAAATACCCAAACATCCACATATCATGGTTGCCCGAAAACAGGGAGATCTTTGTTCCATTATCACTCAAATCTGCTAATTTTCCCAGCAATCGTGCACAACCCTTTGGGATTACTTGTCTATATTCAAACCAAAAATCAAATATGTCACCTAAAAGAACAATTTCCTGGGCATCTTTACTTATATGGTTAAGCCATTGTATAATAGTCTTTTCTCGCTCAAAATCACGTTTTTGAGCGCCGGTTTTCAAGTGAAAATCGGAAGCGAAATAGAATTTTTTGCCTTCTTTTAATTGAATGACTTTATTCATAAAGTAGCTTTATAGCCTACAAAAATAAAAAGACCGAAGTAAATTCTTACTCCGGCCTATTTTAAATTCATTATTATTAAATCGTTATTCTGATTTTTTCTCATTTACAGATGATGCTTCGAGTTTATCTTGATCCGAATCATCATCGCTATCTTTTTCTTCTATAGTAGTTGCATCTGGCACAGTTTGAGGTTTACTCTTTTCACCTCCTTCTGTAAAAGCCTGATAAGTAGTTTGCTTCTCAAAAGGACGCTTACCTATTAAACGCTCCAAATCATTTTGGAAAATAATTTCTTTATCCAGAAGTTCTTTTGCCACTACTTCTAATTGTTCTTTTTTGCTCAAAAGCATATCTTTAGTACGCTTATAAGTAGAACTTACTACCTTTCTCACCTCTTCATCAATAGTTTCGGCTGTAGCCTCTGAGTAAGGTTTATTGAAATTATAATCACTGGGTTTTGAATCATAAAAGGAAATATTGCCCAATTTTTCGTTCATGCCATATACGGTGACCATACTATAAGCTACTTTAGTAACTCTTTCCAGGTCACTTAAAGCGCCTGTAGAAATTTTACCAAAAATAATTTCCTCGGCAGCCCTGCCTCCCAAAGCCATACTCATTTCATCAATCAGTTGCTCTGTTTGATATAAAAATTGTTCTTTGGGCAAATACTGAGCATAACCTAAAGCTGCCACGCCTCGTGGTACAATACTCACTTTTACCAAAGGATCGGCATGCTCAAGAAACCAGCCGGCTACTGCATGGCCTGCCTCGTGATAGGCAACAATCTTCTTCTCTTCAGGAGAGATTATTTTATTCTTCTTTTCTAATCCACCGATTACTCTGTCAATTGCATCGTGAAAGTCTTGCATATCAACCGCTTGTTTATTTCTACGAGCCGCAATTAGTGCAGCCTCGTTACAAACATTGGCAATTTCAGCACCGGCAAATCCAGGAGTTTGAGCAGCCAGTTTCTTAGCGTCCACTTCTTTGGAAAATTTTATCGGACCTAGGTGTACTTTAAAAATTGCTTCACGACCCACCAGGTCTGGTTTGTCAATAGAAACTTGTCGATCAAATCGACCAGGGCGTAGTAAAGCTGAGTCTAGTACATCGGGACGGTTGGTAGCCGCTAAAATAATTACTCCTGAATCGGTTGAAAATCCATCCATTTCTACCAAAAGAGAATTAAGGGTATTTTCGCGCTCATCATTAGATCCTGGCATTTGCCCTCGCCCACGCATCCGACCAATAGCATCTATCTCATCTATAAATACAATACAGGGTGCTTTTTCTTTGGCTTGCTTAAATAAGTCACGCACCCTTGCAGCTCCAACTCCTACAAACATCTCTACAAAGTCAGAACCAGATAATGAGAAAAAGGGAACTTCGGCTTCACCGGCTACTGCTTTGGCTAATAAGGTCTTACCTGTACCGGGAGCTCCTACTAATAAGGCTCCTTTAGGAATTTTGCCACCCAGTTTTGTAAATTTAGATGGGTTTTTCAAAAATTCTACAATTTCCTTTACCTCTTCTTTAGCTTCATCCAATCCGGCTACATTATCAAAAGTTATTTTAACTTTACTTTCTGCATCGAATAGTGCAGCTTTTGATTTTCCAATATTGAAGATCTGACCGCCTGGTCCTCCGCCACCCGTCATCCTACGCATTAAAAACCAAAATATAAAAAGAATTAAGAGTAAAAACCCCCAGGTAGCAAATAAGCCACCAAAATCACTACGCTCCTCAATATCGTATTCGATTTGTTTACCTTCACTGGCTAGCTGATCATTCTTTTCATCCAGTTTATTCTGAAACTCTTCAGCATTTATAATATTAAGTTGAAAATGGGGTCCTGTTTCTGCGGTCCATACATTTTCTCTTAAATCACTATATTCTCGCTTATCGAGAGCATCTTGTGTAAGGGTTACTTCTACCTGATCTTTATTTCTAATTACTGTTACTTTCTTTATATCACCTTCCTCGGCCATGTTCCAAAATGTGCGAGGAGAAATATCTTCTACTGAGGTGGTATTGGAGATATATGCAATGAAGAAAATTACGCCTACTAACAAAAGTATTACCCACAATTGTAGATTCGGCTTTTTAGGTGTTTTTGGCATTAGGTTTTTTTTATTATCAAGTTTATCTGCCATTATCTATTTTTTAAATATTTAAAATGAATTGAATGCTAAACGAAATTTATAAATTAATGTTATTGATTGTAATATTATCACTATTTTCAACCTTTATCATCTCTGCATCACCCCAAAGATTTTCAATATTATAAAATGTTCTGGTTTCTTGCTTAAAGATATGAACTACTACATCCACGTAATCAAGTAAAACCCATTCTTTGTTTTGATTTCCTTCGCGATGCCATGGATGATCATGTTGATTTTCTTTTACTTCTTTTTCTACAGAATCAGCGATTGCATCCACATGAGTTTCTGAAGTACCAGTACAAATAACAAAAAAATCCGCCACTGCATTTGGCACTTTTTTAAGGTTGAGTAAAGTGACTTCATTGCCCTTCTTCTCTTGCATCCCTTTCACAACTAATTGAGCTAATTCACCAGAATTTTCTCTACTCTTTTTTTTATCCATTCTTTATTTTTAAAATTGCACAATTAATGTTAATACTATTTGTATAAATTATATACCAACACTGAAATTATAGGCAAAAACCTAATTTATTTGCCAAAATGTCATTCAACCAATGACATAGCGTCTGAATTATTGAAAAAAAAAGATCTTGACGAAGGTAGTATTATTATTACCGATCATCAGGAATCTGGCAGAGGGCAAAGAGGTAATCAGTGGTTGGCTGCTGCCCAGCAAAATTTAACCATGTCTATTATTTTCAAACCCCAATTTTTAAATATTGCAGATAATTTTTACCTCAACATCTTTATTTCCCTGGCTATCAGAGATTTCCTAAGCACAATATTAGGCAATAATGTAAAGATAAAGTGGCCAAATGACATATATTACCAAAATTCAAAAATATGTGGCATCTTGATAGAGAATTTTTTGAAAAGCCATCACATATCCCACAGTATTGTAGGAATAGGTCTTAATGTAAATCAGAATGAATTTTCCATTGCTAATGCCACTTCTCTTTATCAAATAACGAACCAAAGATATAACCTGGAAGGATGTCTGAACAATTTAATCTATCATTTAGAAAAAAAATATTTAGAACTAAAGAAATTAGACTTAAAAAATCTAAAAATGGAATATTATAAAAACATGTATTGGTTTGCTGAAAACAGGGTTTTTAAATCTGATCATGAATTTGAAGGCACCATAGCCGGCATTGATGATAATGGAAAACTACAAATAGTAGTAGATCGTGATATTCTGTCTTTTGATTTAAAAGAAGTCACTTTCGTTCGATAGCAATTAATTCTTTTTTAACAATATGTGCAAGAGCTCCAAAGTGGGTGAAATCAATGGTCATGTTGGATTGGATTTGTTACCAATTTTAAACTGACCTATATTACCTAAATCATATAGCACCAGAAAAAGTAATAGCTATAGGTAAGAAAATAAAGCAATTAGGGGTTATTTTCTATTGATAAAAATACGATGGACGCCGCCAGACACGCTTAGGAACAAGGCTGGATAGCCTCTTCTGCGCTTGCATCCATTAGCCAGAAGAAAAAGGAAGAGGTGCAGGACTACTAACAAAAAAACTCCACAGGTTTGAGGAGTTATTATTATTTATTCGATTAAGAGTTAACTTGACTATCAAATTAGAAAATTTAGTCATCTCTTTCATCCAGCGAAAGTATCGGAATATCGCTATGGTAAGTAACTTTAGCAGTAAAGCTCTCGTGAAAAAAATTCTTCATGAAAGAACGATGACGATGCAAAACTACCAACATAGAAATCTTATTTTCATATAAGTAATCAAAAATACCTTGTTCTGCATCCTTGTTGTAATGAGTATGTACAATCGGTCTAAATTCTTTGAAATGGTCAATTAATAGCTCTTTATTCTTTAACTCTTTCTTCTCATCAGCTTTCTCTTCTGACTTAATGGTTAATATATGTATTTCAGCCTGGTAAATAATGGAAAATATTTTAATTAGGTTTAGGTTTTCCAAATTAGGTATACTTTTCAGATCATAAGCAAAGGCAATTTTGTCTGGTTCATCTACAAAGCGGCTATAAGGTAAAACAAGCACTGGTATTTTTGTTTTTAGGCTTATTTCCGCAGTTTTAGTGCCCCAATATTCGGCCAATCCTGTTACTCCTCGGGTACCCATCAGAATGAGATCTATATTTTCGTTTTCGGAAATTTGAAGCACTTTGTCAACTACCATACCTTTTTCAAAAACAAATTTGATATTTACATCTTCAGTAGCAGCTGCCACAAGTTTATCATATTTACTTTTGATTTTGTCTTTCAATCGATTCAATTTGCTTTGTTCCATAGCTTTAATTATCTCTATGTCGGCCTGTTTTTCCAGCGCAGTGGATACTGAAGGTCTGCTATAGGCATATAAAACGATCAATTGAGCTTTGGTCTTATCAGCTAAATTTACAGCATGATTAAAAATTGTTTGAGAATGAATTGAAAAATCCAGTGGTACAAGAATCTTTTTTATTGACTTCATAATTTTTTATTCACTTATTATAATTATTATAATATACGTGGAAAACTCATTCAAGTTGGATATTGTTTTTAATTTTGCTATACTGATAAATTAATTAATAAGTGACCATTGCACGGGAGTGGGTAGTAGTTTAGTGGAAAAGTGACCATTTAATAAAAAATCATTTTTCATTGGTTATCGCGTTAGCATCTTCCGATTCTTCACGGTACTGATCCAAAGCTTGCAAATTTTGGGTTTTCTCCCAAAACTTTACGTCGCTTTTAGCAGCTGCCCGGGCAATGATGTGAGCCGAAAGAGGTGTAATCAGATAGATAAAAAAGAAAATGACGGCAAGTTCGATAAATATATCAATTTTATTATAATAAATTGCAATCCCAAATAAAATTAAGCCTAGCCCAAGAGCCAACGCTTTGGTACTGGCCGAATTTCGGATATAAAAGTCTGGCAGGCGAATAAGACCTATAGACGAAATCAACATAAAAAATGTGCCGAACACGATAAAAATTGCACTTAATATTTCTTGTAGTGTCATAGTGCTAGTCCTTTTTTTTGCCAGTACGCACCAAATAATAGGCAAAAGTCATGGTGCCGGCAAATGCAATTAATGAAAATAATACAGCAATATCAATAAATTCTCTTATACCTGAAACCAGGGCATAAAGTGCCAGTATGGCCAGCAGGTTTCCGGAAAAAACATCAAGTGCCACGATACGATCGGGCATTACCGGTCCTTTTACAAACCTGTATAAAGAAAGAATTAGATTGATGCATAAAACACTGATTACGACATATAATACAATATTCATCTGGTAATATTTAAAATTCTTCGTTCAAATCCTTCTTTTATCGTTTTTTTCACCTCTTCTATATCATTATCTTTTACATATACTTCATGAATAAGCAACATTTTTTTGTTTTTTGAGATATCGATACTCAAAGTGCCCGGAGTTAAAGTGATCAAATTGGCCAGCAGGGTGATTTCTAAATCTGATTTTACATCCAATGGTATTGCTACCAACGCCGGTTTCATATGATTTCTAGGCGTTAAAATATCGTAAGCAACTTTTATTGATGCCAGCATCAGCTCTTTTAAAAAATATAAAATTAGCCCCACTATTTTTGGTACTTTATAAAAATGAGGCTTGTTGTAAAAAAAGGATAAGAGCCAGGCTAGTGTATACCAGCCGAGAAACATTATAATGTAAAGCATCGCATTACCTGTATTGGAAAGCATAATACCCAACGAAAAAGCAGTAAGAATTAAGGCAGCAATAATGTTTATAAGATATATCACCATTGTTTATTTATTTAAAACAGCATTAATATAAGCATCCGCATTGAGCAATTGTTCTGCTGCAATTCGCGATAGGTTAAAAAGAACTTGCGGAAAAAAGCTAATAAATAAGGTAGCGGTCGCCAGAAAAACAGAAGGCAGTAGCATATATTTTCTCTTCTTGAACAAATTTACTTTTTCATCTGATGGCTGAGGATCTTCCGATTGAAAAACATGTTTCCATATTTTACTCATTGAAAATAAAGTAAGCAGGCCTACCAGCAAAGAAATAAATACAATCAAGTACTCTTCAATTGCCAAACCAGCTTTTACCAGAAAAAACTTACTCCAAAAACCAGAAAGGGGCGGAATACCAGCCAATGAAAAAGCCGAAATCACAAACAGAATGGTTACTAACGGATAGCGGGAATATACCCCTCCCAATTGCTTCAGTAAAAAACTACGATTGGTTACTTTCACTAGACCACTAATAAGGAACAAGTTGGTTTTTACCAAAATATGGTGCAACACATAAAATATTGCTCCTGCTATTGCCAGTGGTGTGTAAAGTGCCAAACCCATTATCATATAACCTATTTGGCTAATGATATGAAAAGCAAGTATTTTACGAAAATCATTTTGGGCGATTGCCCCAAATACTCCGGTAATCATGGTAAGCCCGGCAATTATCAATAATAATGTATGCGTAAATGCTAAATCTTGCACAAAAATGAGCGTAAAAAAACGAATTAGCGCATAAACACCAACTTTGGTAAGTAGGCCTGCCATCAAACCGGCAATGGATATGGGAGGGGTATGATAAGAAGCAGGTAACCAAAAGAATAATGGAAAGACAGCGGCTTTAATTCCAAAAGCCATTATAAAGAAAACTGATGCCATGTTAACTAAACCTGTTTCATTATGACTGGCAATAATTACCGAAAGCTCGGCCATGTTTAGCGCTCCGGTAAGCTTATATACTATGCCCACCCCCATTAGAAAAAATCCGGAACCAATGAAATTCAAAACCACGTATTTTACCGCGCCCTCAAGTTGAGCTTTGCTACTGCCAATCACTATCAATACGAAAGATGCCACCAGCATTACTTCAAACCAGACATACAGGTTGAAAATATCCCCGGTAAGGAAGGAACCACATACCCCAAACAGCATTAGAAAAAATAAGGGGAAATACCCTACCGCATTTCTTTCTGCTGATACATCCTGCATGGAGTACCAGAGAATGGCAAATGCAATAATGGCTGTAATCAATACCATAAGGGCGCTGAACATATCTGCTACCAAACTTATTCCATATGGGGCCGGCCAATCACCTACCTGTACTACCTGTATGCCTTTCTGATATACCTGTAAAAGCATTAATATAGCCAGCAAAAAAAATAAGCTGGTACCGAATATAGCAATACCCTTTTGAACACGTATATTTTTCCGGAACAGCATACAAAATATGCCTGAAAACAACAAGCTTAGCAATACATAAACCAATAATGGTACTTCGTTCATAATTAATCGTCTATCTTATCAGTCGTTTTAAGATCGTCAATGTCTTCGGTTTGCAAACCTTCATATACTTTTTTTAATAAAATTATTACAAAAACCTGTACTCCAATTGCAATTACGATAGCTGTAAGAGTAAGTGCCTGGGGTAATGGGTCAGCCATTTGTTCAATATTTGCTGTTTGCTTGCTAATAATAGGGGGTGCATTTTTGGTTAGACCACTTACTGCAAAAAGAAAAAAAATGGTACCATAGCCAAATAGAAATACACCTACGATAAGCTTAAAAAAACTGCGATGCAACATCAAAAAAATGCTGGCGCCAAATAAAATACCAATGATTATGGAAATGACTAAATTCATATTATTCTTTGGTTAATAAAAAGGTAATTTTCAGTACCACACCTGCTACCAAGAAAAACACTCCCAGGTCAAAAAGTATTGGTGTACCCACTTTGCCAATAATGGCCACCTTCTCTGGTATCCACAAGCTAGTCATAAATGGCTTATGCATTAGCATAGCATAAATACCACTTACAGATGCTAGCAACAAGCCTAAGATAGCCATGAACATTGGTCTTAATTTAAAAATAGCATTTGTTTTTTCCACTCCAAAAGCCATGGCATAAATCATGAAAGGAATGGCGGCAATCAATCCGGCAATGAAACCACCCCCCGGTTGATTATGTCCTCTGAAAAACATATAAAAGGCAAACCCTAAAAAAATGGGTATCAATATTTTGATGATGGTTGATAATATCAGTGTTTTCATTTCCTCTTTTTTACATTGATGGTAAGCAAGACGATAATTCCTATCATGGTGATGGCCAAAACGGTAATTTCACCGAGGGTATCAAGTGCTCTAAAATCTACTAGAATTACATTCACTACATTTTCACCTTTTCCTTCGGGTACACTGGCATTTAGAAAATATTCCCTTAAGTTTGACTCTATATCTTTTGAGAGCATCATTAATGATATTACCATCATCAAAAAGCCAAATAACACGGCAGTAATAAGGTACTTCATTTTAGTTCTTAAACCAGTGATCACATAACTGGGCAACCGGTGTAAAATTAATATTAACATGATCAGAGTAAGAGTTTCTGCAAGAAACTGTGTCATGGCTACATCGGGTGCACTAAACAAAGCATAGGCTAGCGCAATGCCATAACCAATGATGCTGAGTGTGGCAATTACAATTAATCGCGAGTTGGTGATAAATAAAATAAGTGTAGCCATTATCACCAGTATCAAAATAGCCACTTCGAAAATTGCCAGATTTTGCCAACTGTTTTCAATGAAAGTAAGGTTAAACCTACCAGTAATAAAAAGAAAAATAATTAAACCCGAAAAAACGGAAATATATATGGCTATATAATTTCTTAAATATCCATTTTGTATAAACTCAGTTTGAAAATGAGCAAAGCTACCGGTACCATCAATAATTTTTTTATAAATCCTTTCGGCCTGAAGCCACTTAAGAAAATTGTATCGCTGCCAAAAACGCAAGAATGGTTTTCGTAAAAAGTAAAAAGCAAAACCAACTGCCAGGGTGGCAATACTCAACCAAAATACCTGGTTGAAACCATGCCATAGTTTTATTTTCATTTTGGTGGGCTCCCCCATAATATTATCAGAAGCCACTGAAAGCAATTGCTGAGAAAGTATCTGGGGAAAAATGGCCAGCAGCAAACCCAGAACTCCTAAAATTACCGGTGGTAAATACATGAAAATACTGGCTTCATGCAGATTACCTGGTTTTAAATCGCCAAACAACATTTTGTACCCGATTAAAATTGATACTACAACAAAAAAAGCACTGGCTATAAAAAGTAGTATTATTAATATTGAGCCATGGCCAGGCATATGCAATAATGCGTCGTAAAGCATTTCTTTTCCTACAAAGCCTTTGGTAGGAATGAGCCCTGCCATAGAAATGGAAGCGGCAATGGCGGCGAAGGCGGTAAATGGCATTTTTTTGGCCAGGCCGGATAGCTGGGAAATTTTTCGAGTACCCGCTTCGTGGTCTACATTACCAGCGATCAGAAACAAGCCTCCTTTATAAATTGCATGGGCCATTACGTATAGTATGGCACCGTTGATGGCGGTTTTGTTACCTGCCCCAATCATCATGAAGAAAATACCTAAAGCACTAATCGTGGTAAAAGCCAGGATGCGCTTGAGGTCATCTGCCTGAATGGCTTTAAAAGCGGCAAATATCATAGTAAAGGCGCCAAAGATAGTAAGCAACTGCTGCCAAAGCATTACTTCGGCAAATACGGAGTTGAAGCGGAACACCAGGTATACACCAGCCTTTACCATGGTAGCTGAATGCAAATAAGCACTTACCGGGGTAGGGGCGGCCATGGCATTGGGCAGCCAAAAATGGAAAGGAAATTGCGCCGATTTGGTAAAAGCTCCAGCCAATAGTAAAACAATAATTCCGGAAACTAACGGGCTCGATTGTATGGCTTCTTTACTGTTCAAAACATCCACCATGTTATAACTACCAGAAGCCAGGTTCATCAGGATAAAGCCAGCCATGAGGGCCAGACCACCCCCTGCTGTAATTAGCAATGCCTGGCGTGAAGCGTAGCGGCTTTTTTCATCCCTATTGTTAAAGCCAATTAATAAAAATGAACTAAAGCTGGTAAGCTCCCAGAATACAAACAGGCTTATCAGGTTAGCAGATAAAACCACACCCAGCATTGAGGCCATAAAAAAAAGAAGGTAAGCAAAAAAGCGACCTTCATGAGGATAACCTTTAATGTATTTGAGGGAATAAAAAACCACTAAAATACCGATGACCATCACCAGTAAAGCAAAGAAAAGGCTGAGCCCATCCAGGTAAAAACTGAGGTTAATACCAAGGTCAGGAATCCAACTATAATTTAAGGAGACTGTATTGCCTGCAGATATCTCGGGCACATAAGTAAAAAAAAACAGGTTGGCAGCAGCCATTACCAGCATTAATAGTATAGCAGCAACTGTTCTGCCCTTATCATAAATGAAGGGAATAAGCAGAGCAGTTAACCAAATACTTGCAATGATCAAGGCCATCAGCTGCAATAAATTTAATGACAATTATGAAGCAATAACTACACCTTTGATGAAATGTTTTTATGTAATCCCTTAGATTAATCGAAAGATTGCAAATAATTAGCATATACAGAATATTTAATACTTTACATGTAAATCACCTATGCAATATAAAATTAAATATCTATATAATAGATATTAACTATATTATATTTTGTATAATTATAATTTATAATACTTAATTTTTTGTCGATTGAGGTTTGCCATTTTTATTATCAAAACCATAAATGATTTTAGTATTTTTGAGGAAAACAGCCAAAATATTTTCAAAAACATGATAAATCGCATGTTTTATTAAAAATCAAATTAGTTACTTTGTAATAAAGTTAATCCCCATAACAATTGATTTAATTTATAATTAAGTAATCAATGACAGTATCAGAAAAAATAGAATTCCTCAAGAAGAAAAGAGAAGAGGTAAAGCAGATGGGAGGTGAAGCCCGGATAGCTAAGCAGCATGAAAAAGGAAAGTTATCTGCACGTGAAAGATTAGACCTTTTATTCGATGAAGGTTCTTTTCGCGAGATAGATATGCTGGTAAAACATAGAGCAACATCTTTTGGCCTGGAGAAGGAAGACATTCCATCCGATGGAGTAATTGTAGGCCATGGTAAAATATACGGACGTATTGTATTTGCTTTTTCGCAAGATTTTACCGCCAGAGGTGGGTCTTTAGGAGAAATGCACGCCGCTAAAATTTGTAAAATAATGGATTTGGCCATAAAAGCCGGTGCTCCTGTAGTAGGGCTGAATGATTCTGGTGGAGCCAGAGTGGAAGAGGGTGTAGATGCCCTCCATGGTTATGGTGATATTTTCATGCGCAACTCACGTGCATCAGGTGTAATTCCTCAAATATCAGCTGTTATGGGCCCATGTGCCGGAGGCGCGGTATATTCTCCTGCCATGACAGACTTTTTATTTATGGTGAAAAACCGTAGCCATATGTTTATTACCAGCCCTTACATTATAAAAACGGTAACAGGTGAAGAAACGACTTTTGAAGATTTGGGAGGTGCCATGTCGCATAATACCAAAAGTGGCAACGCGCATTTTGCACACGATAGCGATGAAGAAACCCTGGAGGCTATCAGAGATTTACTTCAATATTTACCGAATAACAACATTGAAGAAGCACCAGAAATGGCGATGAGTGATGACCCTACACGCTTATGCGAAGAGTTGGACTCCATTATACCGGATGATGCTAAGGTACCTTACGATATGAAGATTGTAATTGAAGCTGTAGTTGACCAAGGTGTTTTTACTGAAGTACACGAGCATTATGCTACCAATGCAATTGTTGGTTTTGCCCGTCTCAATAATATGTCTGTAGGTATAGTGGCCAATCAGCCGCTTGTACAGGCAGGTTGCCTTGATATTGATTCTTCAGACAAAATAAGCCGATTTGTACGTACTTGCGATGCCTTTAATATTCCGCTTATTACTTTTGTAGATGTACCCGGTTATTTACCAGGAGTTTATCAGGAACAAAACGGTATAATTAGGCACGGAGCCAAATTACTTTGGAGTTATGCCGAAGCTACTGTACCGAAATTTACGGTAGTGGTTAGAAAAGATTATGGTGGAGCTTATCTGGCCATGTGTGCCAAACCTTTAGGAGCTGATATGGTATTTGCCTGGCCTTCTGCCGAAATAGCTGTAATGGGAGCAAAGGGTGCAGTGGAAGTAATTTCATCTTATCGCAAAGAAATAAAAGAGGCAAAAGATCCTTTGTCCAAAAAACAGGAAAAAATTGATGAGTATGAAACATTATTCAATGTGCCCTATTTGGCTGCTCAACGCGGTTATATTGACGCGGTAATAATTCCAAGTGAAACACGTGCACGGCTTATTGATGCTTTAGATGCTTTGAATTCTAAAACTGAAGTGCTAACACCCCGGAAACATGGTAATATTCCATTATAACGGTTAAATATAATAGATCAATAATATTTTAAAATTATCAGCCATGACAAGAGAAGACAAAATAAAAAAAGCGGTAGCCGTGGCAGTTGCTTATCATATAGAGCAGGAAAAAGCAGATTTATTGCTAGCGGAAAGTAAACATAAAACAGGCTGGAACCAGGCAGGTAAAACTATTCAAATGAATGTTCAGCGTATGATACAACAAAGAGGTAGCATAGCAAAACCTCGTACTAATTAATATTTGATTACAGTGATAATCAAAATCACCTATTAAGGTTGATATTTTTAAAGTTAATTTATAGTAGTAGATATTTATTAATAATACAATTATGCCATATGATAGTCACGGGGTATTGAAAATGGCCCCTATTAAATATAACGCTGATCGTCCAAAAGCAAAAAACCCAATTAAAATAAACGACGTGACCTTACGTGATGGTCACCAATCTTTATTTGCTACCCGCGGTCGAACAGAAGATATGATTGCAGCCGCTGAAATGATGGATGAGGTAGGCTTTAATGCTACCGAAACCTGGGGAGGTGCCAGTTTTGATGCGATGCATCGCTACCTGGGAGAAGATCCCTGGGAGCGTTTACGTACTTTAAAAAAATATATGAAAAAAACTCCATTCTCCATGTTGTTGCGTGGCCAGAATGTAGTAGGATATCGAAATTATCCAGATGACGTAGTAATTTCTTTTGTACAGCGAGCCATTGATAATGGCGTTGACATATTTCGTTGTTTTGATGCGCTTAACGACTATCGAAATTACGAAACTGCCGCTAAAGTGATTAAAGATAATGGAAAACATTTTCAAGGAGTAGTATGCTATACCTTGAATGAACCTCGTCTTGCCGGTGATGTATATAACATGGATTATTATATCGATAAGGTAAAAGAACTGATAGACTTCGGGGTAGATTCTGTTTGTATTAAAGACATGGCAGGTTTAATTGCACCTTACGATATCTACAACATGGTGCGTGAGATAAAGAAAATTACCGAGATACCAATAAACCTGCATACCCATTTTACTTCTGGTATGGGTGATTTGGCTATTTTGAAAGCCATAGAAGCTGGGGTGGATATAGTAGACACCTGCATTGGCCCATATGCTTATCGCACATCTCACCCGGCAGTAGAGCCATTAATTATGACTTTACTGGGTACCAATAGAGATTCAGGATTGGATATCAAAAAGATTACTGCAATATCCGATGAATTGGAAAAATACATTCCTAAGTATCGTCATTTGGATAAAAGTCCTAAGTATTCTATCATAGACATAAATGTACTATTGCACCAAACTCCCGGAGGAATGATTTCCAACCTGGTAAATCAGCTTACTGCAATGGATGCGCTTGATAAGCTTGGTGAAGTTTTTCGCTTGTTGCCTAAGGTAAGAGAAGATTTAGGTAATGTGCCATTAGTAACACCTACTTCGCAAATTGTAGGAGTGCAAACAGTAAATAATGTATTATTTGATAAAGAGGAAGGAGAATATTCTCAAATTACAAAAGAAGTAAAAGATCTTTGCTACGGGTTATATGGCAAAACAACTAAGGAGATAAATCCCTACGTGCTAGAAAAAGCGCTAAAGGATTATCCACGTGGAGAAAAACCGATTGACGTTAGACCCGGCAGTATACTGGAACCTGAACTGGAAGAAGTAAAGGAAAAATTCAAAGATATTGCCAAAGATATTGATGACGTAGTACTATGTGCATTATATCCTGTTACTGGCCGCAAGTTTTTAAAGTGGAAATACGGAGTGGAAGAGAAACCTGAGGAAGTAAAACCTAAAACATTTGAGCAGGTGAAAAAAGAGCAGGAATTGATTAAAAAAGCATTGTCTGGGGAGCTTACTTCTAAAGGAAAGGGTACAGGCCGCGAGCTGGAAGTGACAGTAGATGGAGATACGTTTACAGTAGAAATCAATGATCCGAATGCCAATGCCTCTGCGGGACAAAAATTTGTAACGCGCAAAAAGAAAAAAGCTAGCACTCATGAAGGAGAAGATTCCGGTATTTTGATAGCAACCATACCAGGCATGATTGTAGAATATAAAAAGAAGGTGGGAGATAAAGTAAAATCAGGTGAAACAGTGATAGTACTGGAAGCCATGAAAATGATGAATAATCTTGCCTCTAATGCAACTGGCGTGATAAAAGAAATTAAATACAGCTCCGGAGATTCTGTATCGAAAGGTGATGTTTTAATGATTATCGATCCGGCAGAATAAGCAAAATATATCTTTTATAAGTGCGAGGGTAAAATAAACTTTACTCCGCACTTTACTTTTTAGTTCAAATTTCACCTGCTTAACCTACTATTGCCTATACATGGAAAAGGAGCCTTGAAGGCAAGAAGAAATCAAGCAGAAAAGGAGCCACGAAGACATAAAGGCACGAAGAAATACAAATGCGGTCGGGACGGTCGCTAAAGGCAAAATTTTA
>CAZQEZ010000064.1:0-24408 GCA_964592475.1 uncultured Roseivirgaceae bacterium | reverse complement strand
TTTTCCTGTATCATAGCGTTCGGACCGGATTTGCAAGGTTAAATTGTCTGCCATTCATAAATTATTAATTGGGTAGTCTGGCAGTTTTGCCTATTGCAACCGTCCCGACCGCATTAGTTTTTCTTCTTGCCTTAGTGCCTTTGTGGCTCCTTTTCCTGTATCATAGCGTTCGGACCGGATTTGCAAGGTTAAATTGTCTGCCATTTATAAATTATTAGCTGGGTAGTCTGGCAGTTTTGCCTGTAGCGACCGTCCCGACCGCATCAGTTTTTCTTCGTGCCTTCGTGCCTTTGTGGCTTCAAACTGATGCAAATAAACATGCATGTAACAATTAAGCCATTTCTTACCAGGTTTTGTATTGCACGCTCATTATCTTAAAGTTTTTATTATCAAGGTTATTTCTTTACTACCTTTTAATTACTTGACTATATGAGAAAAATATTTACAATAGCACTTTTGCTTATGGCTAGCTATAGCATTGCGCAACAAGCACCCCCCCAAAATCAATTTTTCGTCAATCCCTATGCTCTCAATCCTGCTATGGTAGGATCTGATGATTACATGTCCATATCTGTTATCAACAGAAGACAATGGATGGGTATATCGGATGCTCCTGTAAGTTATTCCGTATTATTTCAAATGCCAGTCAAAGAACAGCTAAATCTGGGAGCTTTCATTACTCATGAAAAGTTTGGCTTATTTACCAATAGTCGCGCGTTGCTCACCTTAGGTTATCGTGTTCCTTTGGCATATAATCAAAATCTTCGTTTTGGCTTATCGGCAGGTGCTCATTTATCGGGGTATGATAGAGTAAACTCCGCTAACCCTGATGATCCGGCGGCTTTGTATTACGAAAATAGAATGAACGTGGATGGAAATTTTGGTATTCATTACAACATCGACAAATTAAATATTGGGTTGACCTTACCCAAAATCCTATTTCAGGAAAAAATTTATATCACGGAAACAGATACTGTAGAAGATCAATATATTCATGATGCCATCGGAAATTTAAGCTATCGATTTGACTTAGGAGAATTTGCCTTTGAACCTCATGTATTATACCACATTCAAAAATATGCTGATCATCAATTTGAAGCTTATGGCTTGTTTCATTACCAGGATGTAGCCTATATTGGTGGTTCTTATCGCCAAGATTTTGGGCCCAGTTTTTATGCTGGTTTTAATCACGCGCAGTTTTCCTTTGGGTATGCTTACGAATTATCCGGTGATCAGGTAACTGGCTTAGGCAATGGTACTCATGAGCTGATGCTACGATTGCGCATTGGTGATAAAAAGTTTAAAGAAAAGCCACTACCTGCTACCAGCAATAGTTCCAGTACCAGCTACGCCAACGATACCTATAATACTGTTGAAAATAATACTACAGAGGTTATCACGGAAGCACCACAAACTTCATTTGACGCATCTCATATCAATGTACCCAGTTATTCTCACAAGCATATAAAAGCGAAAGATGACGATCTGGTAGGCCATTATGTGGCCATCGGATCATTTGCCAGCAAGGGCTATGCAGAAGAAATAGTAAAGAAAGCGAAAGGAAAAGGATATTCAGGGGCTCAATATTTCAAAAGTAAGGCCAATAAAATGTTTTATGTATATATTTTGAAAAGTCAAAACCTGGATGAAGTGAAACTGAAATGGGACGAAACCATTAAAGATCCTGAATATGCTGCTGCCCTTGTAGTGTCAATGGAATAAGGTATTAATATTTATACTTTTGAATTGGAAAATATAGGGATTTTTAAATGAAATCCCTTTTTTTGTGAGCAGATTGATGCTACTTTTGAGCCTTGAAATGCACAATTTTTGTTTCCATGAAAATTTTTGAAGTAAAAGACAAGCAGCAGATCCGCGAATTCATTCATTTGCCGGTAAGGCTGTACAAAAATGAAACCCACTGGATAAGACCGTTAGACCATGAGCTGGAGTCTGTATTTGATCCTAAAAAAAATAAAACACACCGTCATGGTGAGATTACTCGCTGGATATTGCAAAATGACGAAGGCCAAACCATTGGCAGGGTAGCTGCTTTTGTGAATAAAAAAACAGTACAAAAAGACAATGATCAACCTACTGGCGGCATGGGTTTTTTTGAGTGTATTAATGATCAGGATGCTGCCAATACGCTTTTTGATACTTGTAAAGCATGGCTTTTAGCACGTGGTATGGAAGCAATGGATGGCCCTATCAATTTTGGCGACCGTGATCGCTGGTGGGGATGCCTTGTAGATGGATTTGATCGAGATCCTAATTTTTGTATGCCCTACAACTTTCCTTATTACCAATCGCTTTATGAAAACTATGGGTTTAAAACCTACTTTGAGCAGCTTACCTATGGGAGACCAACCATGAGGCCGGTCTCAGATATACTGGCAGGAAAGGTTGAACGCATTTCTCGTAACCCTGCCTACAGTTTCAGGCACATTGAAATGAATAAGCTGGATAAGTACACGCTTGATTTTCAAGCCATATACAATAAAGGTTGGGCCCGCCATAGCGGGGTGCCAAAAATGCCGCTGGCTCAAGCCAAAAATGCCATTAAAAGCTTAAAACCAATTATGGATCCTGAGATCTTATGGTTCGGTTATTATAACGATGAGCCGGTAGCTTTTTTCCTGATATTACCAGAGGTAAATCAAATATTTAAGCACGTGAACGGGAAAATGGATCTAATTGGCAAATTAAAATTTTTATATCATAAGTGGAGAAAAACCAACCGAAAAATGTATGGATTGCTATTTGGCATTGTACCTGAGCATCAGGGCAAAGGCCTGGAAGCAGCCCTAATCGAAGCCTGCCGCATTCATATACAAGAAGTCAATCAGCGATACGATTATTTTGAGATGAACTGGATAGGCAGCTTCAACAAACGCATGATTCACCTGGTGGACCAAGTAGGGGCTGATATTGTGAAGATTCATAAAACTTATCGCTATTTATTTGACAGGAACAAGCCTTTTAAACCTGCCCCTGATATCAAATAATTTTTGTACTTACTCCAGTAAACAGTGTTTATCTACCACTATTTCAGCAGGTTCAGCTCCCGACTCCTACTTTCGCGGGCACCTTATGCTACATCGGGTTATATTTTGATTGCTGAAATATGGCTTTGGCATCGCCATTGCTCATGATTTGCTGCAAACTAGTGTCATCATGGGTTTTCATATAACTTTCCACAATTTCCCAGCCGATCCAGGTACCGATTCTGCCCGGGCACTTTTCTCCTATTTCATGCACCTTTGGCCGCTCACCAATAAATTTCTTTTTCATTTCGTGATCTGTTTCATAAATCACCTTATTGTGTAATAAGCTAGCCCAAATAATATCTTCATTCTCATTCACTTCTTCAATTTCTTCTCCACTATAGCCAATTAAAAGGCTATCATTGGTACATGGAAGCACCCGGCTGGTAAAATAATAGGCCTTGCCGTAATAAATCATCTCCGCTAATAGCGTTTTATCCCTAACGTCAGTCTTGTTAAATTTTTCTGATAAAATAAGCAGAATGCTGGGCACAATAAATTCTTTTTGATAGCGCTCCAAAATATAATTAGGCAAATCATTGGGCCTGAAGGTAGCCTCTGGTCCAATAAAATAATCCAATCCTATGATGATAAGGCTATCAGATACGTACATGTCATTAGCAAAACCAGTAATTACCGTTTGAATTTTAGGCTCTTTGAATTGAGGATAATAAGATTTAACATTTTTGAATGCTTGCTCAAATTCAGCTTTCAATTGGCTAATATCGCCAAACTCCTGCATAGTTTCACGGTATAAAGTGTCTATATAAGGGTCTTTTATAATTTTAAAAATATTTCGGGCCAGAATAGTATCATTAGGATATTGGTCGCTTTGTAAAAATAACCGAGCGAATGATGGTTGGGTATCCAGAAACTCCACTATGGCTGGTACGCTTTCCAGTGCAAATAATTCTTTTTCCAGGCGCTCAATGCTTACATCAACAACTATGCCCTCGGTATCGGGAATTGGCCTGCAATTATCAGAATTACAAGAAGACAAAAGCGCTACGAAACAAACAAATACTATAATCGTTCTCATATTATATTTTTCAATGCAATATCTATTTTAATATTTTATTTAGCCGATGAAAAAACTATTTTTCCTATTTTTTATTGTCTTTACTTTCAGCAGTGCCTATTCTCAAGTAAAAATTGGGGTTCAGGTATCACCAATTTTCACTGTTAACCGTATTACTTCCTTTTCTGATAGCCTGGCATTAAATCCCAATGGTGCCCGATTACGTATGATGGCAGGCCCGATATTTGATTTTTTTCTTAAAGAAAATTATTACTTTAGCACTGGTTTGTTGTATGCACCAAAGGTAGTAGGGTTTGATGCATCTATCAATAAAAGTAATGTGGAATTTGAAGAGACTTATATTTCACAATATATCAGGGTGCCTCTTACTTTTCGTTTATATACCAATGAAATTTCGTTGGATAATCGCATCTACGTACAATTTGGACTTACGGCTGATATCAATATTCATGAAGAAGCCAAAAGCAGTGATAACTTTTTGGTACAGGATTTTACTTTGGTCGATGGTACTGCCGTTATTGGCCTGGGGCTAGAGCACCGTATAGGCTATCAAACCACTATTTTTGGTGGGTTTAGTTATTCTCGAGGATTGGTAAATACCGTGAGCGATCACGTAAATCTCGACGATGACATTAAAAGCCGCAACGATATTTTTGCCATAGATTTTGGCATCTTTTTTTAATGAGGATATTGTTGATATCTGTTATTTTAAAGAAAGCAGCATTGAAAGGTCTTGAAAAACGAACTTATGAAGTTTAATGAAAACTTAGGAGTTTAAGAATAATGCACTCAACCCATTATTAAAAAATCATAGCCTTACTTCAGCTTCAAGAAAAGACCCTTTTTATCCGCTGAAAGTATTTTAGCACTTTTTTTTAACACTGCTTTACATAGCTGCCCAGCCATTTAATTTCTTTGGCATGTTTACGCATAACTGATTGTATATTTTCGTCTTCATAATGACCTTCCAAATCAATGTAAAACCAATATTTGAAATTTTTCCCGCGCTTTGCCGGGCGGCTTTCTATTTTGGTCAGGTTTATTTTAGCGTCGTAAAAGTCTTGTAAAAGCATCAGCAGACTACCAGGTTTATCGGGAGTTTTAGCTAAAATGGTAGTTTTGTCATTTTTACTTCGTTGGTTTACAAAATCTTTAGATATTATCAAAAATCGTGTGAAATTATCCGGAGAGTCTTCTACATGTTGAAAAAGAACAGGTAACTGTTGCATTCTGGCGGCTATTTGGCTACAAATGGCAGCTCCTTGAACATCGTGAAGTGCTTTTTCCACCGCGTTTGAAGTTGAGCTTACCGGTACAAGTTCTATATCTCCCCTCTTAAAAGTATTATCTAAAAATTTTTTACATTGACGAAAAGCAATATCTTTAGAATAAATGCGCTGGATTTCCTGCAATTTTTCGCAACTGCTTGCAAACACGAAACTAATAGAAATAGGAATTTCGGCCACAATATTTAAATCATAAGTGCCCAAATAATCAATTGTTTCCGTCACGATTCCTTCCTGATTGTTTTCTAGAGGCACTACACCAAAACGGGCTCTTTCCGAATGCACGGCTTCAAAAACGGCTTCAATGGTACCTAGCGGAAGATATTCACTCATAGCACCATATCGGCTTTCGGCAGCTTGGTGGGTAAAGCTACCTTCAGGGCCTAAGTAGGCAATTCGCTCCGGGTATTCCAGGTTTCGGCTGATGGCAAATACCTCCATAAAAATAGCCTCAATGGCCGACCTACGCAAAGGGCCATTACTTAAACAACTAAGCCGGTCTATAATGGCCTTTTCTCTTTCCGGGCGATATATGATAGTATTTTCATGGCGCTTAAGCTCACCCACTTTTTTCACCACCTCCATTCTTTTGTTTAGTAGCAAAAGCAATTCATTGTCTGTTTGATCTATTGCCTTTCGTAATTCTTCTAGCGTCACTTGTTGTTTATTTTAGATCGATTCTTTTTCTTCCGATTTTTCGGCTGGCATCACACTACCAAGACCATCTATTTTTTTGTCTATTTTGGCAGGGTTGCCATAGTATTTGATCACACCTGCACCATCTACCTCAGCCTTTAAGATCTCTGTAGCGTGTACTACAGCGCTACCAAAACCTGATAATTGAATTTTACATTTTTGGGAAATTAATTTTCCTGCATCTAAATTACCAGCTCCACTCAAGTCCATGGTTTGTGTATTTACATAGCCTCGCAAAGTGATCATACCGGCACCAGATAAGGCAAGATTTAAGTTGGCACATTCAAGTTCCATGTCAATAATACCGGCACCAGAAAGCTCCAAGTCTAATTCATTGCTTTTCAAAACATCATTGTTGTTTACCAAGGCTGAGCCAGATACATCAATTCCATCCAGATTCTGATAAAAAATAGAAATCTTTACCGGTTCAGTTCCTTTTATGTTGGAAGTGTTTTTAATGATGAGTCTACCCTTTTTTACTTCAATTGCTATATAATCAAGCAAGTTTTCATCCGCCTCGATCAATACCTCTTCACGCATTGACTTTTCTAATAGCACCTGGTAATTACCCATTATGCTTATTTCTTCGAAGGAGCTGGTAACCTTGCTTTGACGGGTAATTGTACCATTGCCTTCAATCATATTTACTTGATTGCAACTATTGAGCAAAAAAAGTAAATATAATGCTAAAAACAAGCAGCATTTATTAAAAACATTCTCCATAATCATCCTTTTTATAAAAATTTAATAGTCAAAATTACGGAAAAATTAGCGAACTTATTTAAAAAAGCTATTTGTGAATTAATTGTTAATTATAGGCACTTACTTTAATTTTGCCGCCATTAAAAATTGAAAATAATGCAGAGAGACGCTAAAATATTTGATTTAATAGAAAAAGAAAAGGCAAGGCAAGAAAATGGAATCGAGTTAATTGCCTCCGAAAACTTTGCCTCCCCTCAAGTTATTGAGGCCATGGGCACAGTATTAACAAACAAATATGCAGAGGGATTGCCTGGCAAAAGATATTATGGCGGCTGTGAGGTGGTAGATGAAATTGAAGACCTGGCAAGGGAACGATTGAAAGAACTATTTAATGCCGAGTGGGTAAATGTACAACCTCACTCCGGCGCTCAAGCCAATGCTGCGGTAATGCTTGCCTTATTAAATCCCGGAGATAAAATATTAGGTTTTGATCTCTCACATGGTGGTCACCTGACCCATGGCTCTCCTGTGAATTTTAGCGGAAAACTTTATCAAGGTTTATTTTACGGGGTAGAAGAAGATACCGGCTTAATAAATTATGACAAAGTAGAAAAAAAAGCGCTGGCAGAGAAACCCAAAATGATAATATGTGGAGCATCAGCTTATTCTCGTGACTGGGATTATAAACGCTTACGAGCTATTGCAAATAAAATAAATGCATTTCTGCTGGCTGATATAGCCCATACTTCAGGACTTATTGCTCGTGGATTGCTCAACGATCCCCTTCCTCATTGTCATGTAGTTACCTCCACTACCCACAAAACGTTAAGAGGTCCTCGTGGCGGTATAATTATGATGGGCAAAGATTTTGACAATCCTATAGGGCTGAAAACCCCCAAAGGAGAAATACGGAAAATGTCTTCTTTGCTTGACTCCGGTGTATTTCCCGGAACACAGGGAGGACCACTGGAACATGTAATAGCTGCCAAAGCCATCGCTTTTCAGGAGGCACTCTCTGAAGAATACATGACCTACGTAGTACAAGTAAAGAAAAATGCTGAAGCACTGGCCCAAGCCTTTACCGATAAAGGATACAAGATAATTTCGGGTGGAACTGATAACCACTTGATGCTGATTGACTTAAGATCAAAAAATTTGACTGGAAAATTGGCAGAAAATACATTAATTAAGGCAGATATCACAATTAATAAAAACATGGTGCCGTTTGATGATAAATCACCTTTTGTAACTTCCGGTATGAGACTGGGAACTGCGGCAGTGACCACCAGGGGAATGAAAGAATCGGATATGGAGAAAATAGCCGGTTTGATTGACCAGGTACTTAGCCAAGCTGAAGATGATGGTGCAATAAGCAATATTAAACAAGAAGTAAATAGCTGGATGAAGGAGTTTCCGCTGTATAAATGAACAAATTAGTGGGTAAGGTAGAGAAAGAGATGTCGTTTCTTGAGCACCTCGAAGAGTTGAGGTGGCATATCATCAGGTCATTCATAGCAATAGCTGTTTTTGCTATACTGGCATTCGTTTTTCGAAATTATGTGTTTAAGGAAATTATTTTTGCCCCGGGCCAAACAGACTTTTGGACTTACCAGATGCTTTGTAAAGCCGCAGACATTACCGGATCTAGTGTATTGTGCATAGATGAATTACCTTTTACTATTCAAAGCCGTAAAATGACCGGTCAATTTACCATGGCTATTACCGCATCTTTCGTAATCGGACTAATCATCGCTTTTCCATATGTGTTTTGGGAAATATGGAGCTTCATTAGCCCCGGTTTGTATGACAAAGAGAAAAATTTGAGTCGTGGTTCGGTATTTTTTGTCAGTTTACTTTTTACCATGGGTATTTTATTTGGCTATTTTATAGTCTCACCGCTTTCAATCAATTTTTTAGCTAATTTCAATCTTGACCCTGACACTGTAGCCAATGAGTTTGACATTGTCAGTTTTGTTTCTACCATTACCATGCTTGTGCTAGCCTGTGGTTTACTTTTTCAATTGCCGGTGGTGGTTTATTTTCTTACCAAAGCTGGTATTATTACCCCTCAACTAATGCGACAGTTTCGTCGTCATTCTATCGTGGTTATACTTATACTTTCCGCTATATTAACTCCTCCTGACCCTATGAGTCAACTTTTAATAGCTTTTCCACTTTTGCTGCTTTACGAAGTAAGTATCAAGCTTTCAGCTTTTGTGGCACGTAAGAGAGAGAAAGAAATGGAGGAAATTTTAGAATAAGTTAAATAAGCATAACAATACTTTATTTTTCTAGTTTTTCTTAAAAAGTATAAAGCACAATGAAAGTCAAGAATTTTATTTTTACGGCAGCTATTATTTACCTAATACTCAAGTTATTGTCTATTAAACCTGTAAAAGCATTGGTGCTGGGGTTTTTGGTAGATAAATCGGCGGATTACTTTAAGAATAGGTTAACCTAAATGTGCTCTGCCTTTTAGTACTATTTTTTATCTATACATTTTTCCAGGGCAGGTTCTAATCTATCAAAGACCATCAAATAATTAAATAATGGCTTATAAATAGGATAGCGTTCCTTGCTAAGAAAAAAGCTTCACTATTGAGTGTTCATTTTTTAATAATAAATGAATATATCAGTTACAAACCATTATGAATGGGATAATTTTTTTCTCAATTTACAAAAAAGATTTTACTAGTTTATCAGGCTGAAAAGAAATAGAGAATCAAGTACATTTCATAAAATATTCAAATAGAAAAATATTAGCCAATATGAATCCTAAAGACATAACCCTGATTAAAAATGCTATTCACCGACCTGAAGAGCCACGGCATTTCATGCGTATTAAAGAGCTTGATAAAGTAATAACTGCAGCTTATGATAGCAAGATATTGATTAGAAGTAGAAAAACTTTAAAATTACAAGAAGCTGGAATGGATCTCTATGATCCAGTTTACTATTTTCCTAAAGAAGCATTTCCCGAAAATATACTAAAAGCTTCTGATAAAAGTAGTCATTGTCCCTTAAAAGGAGATACTACCTACTATCATTTGAGATTAGAAAATGAACAACTGGAAAACGTAGCTTGGGAATATACTAATCCTTTCGATTATTCCGCCAAATTGAAAGGATATGTAGCTTTAGACGCTTCTTTGTTTCAGATAGTAGAGCATATCGATTAAATAAAGAATTTTAGGATTAAAATAAAGATAAATTCTAGTATTTTCATCTTTCACCTGAAAAGCATATTGATCTTTATCTTCTGGCAACCCATTTCATGCTATCTGCCATTGTTGCAGGTGTAATTTTTTTGAATATGCATTCAGCATTTTTTCAAATCTATCTGCAGTAGTACCTGAAGCTTCCAGTTTTATATTATTATTATTTTCTTTCAATAAAAAGCTTTTGGTTAAGTCTTTTCAATACTTCATTTTTATACTTGGTATCAATAAGCAATGAGATATTATATTTGCTACCGCCATAAGATATCATTCGGATAGGAATTTCGTGCAAGGCTTCAAATATTCGTTGCACAATGCCTTCTTTTTGTACCACAAGGTTGCCCACGATACAAACAATGGTTTGTTCATTATCTACATGGATCATCCCGAAAGGCTTCAATTCATCTACTATTTTATTAAGAGAACCCACTTCATCAATTGTTAATGAAACAGCCACTTCCGAAGTAGTGATCATATCAATAGGGGTTCGATACTTTTCAAATACTTCAAAGATTTTTCTTAAAAAACCATAGGCCATTAACATTCGGCTCGATTTTATTTTTATAGCGGTAATTTCATCTTTAGCGGCGATAGCTTTTACATCTACCGTCTTTTCTTCATCGCTGATAAATGTGCCTACTGCTTCCGGATCCATTGTATTTTTAAGCCTTACCGGCACATTGTATTGCTGCACCGGCCAAATAGACGACGGGTGCAAAATCTTGGCACCGAAATAAGCCAACTCCGAAGCTTCATTGAAAGACAATTCATCAATGGGATAGGTATCTTCTACAACCCTGGGGTCATTGTTATGCATGCCACTGATATCCGTCCATATTTGTACTTCTTTAGCTTGCAACGCGGCGCCTATAAGCGTAGCAGTATAATCACTACCCCCTCTTTTCAAGTTGCTATATTCTCCATTGGCATTAAGGCAAATATAGCCTTGCGTGACGAATAGCTGATTTTCACTTTCCAGGTTCAGCAAATTATTGAGTTCTTTTTGTAAATTTTCTACTTTTGGTTCATTGTTTTCATCCAATGCCATAAAATCAAGCGCAGAAAGAAAAACCGAGGCAACATTACGTTCTTGCAAGTAAATATGAAAAAGATTAGTAGAAAGCAATTCTCCTTGCGCAAGCAATGTTTTATTATCTGCTTCAGTGAAAGTTGACTGGGAGGTAAGTTGGCGCAAATAATCAAAATGCTGATCAATAACTGAAAGTGCTTTATCCTGATAAGCTTTTTGACTTAGCAACGCTTGATAAAAAGAAAGATAATGCTGGTAAAGATTTTCGATTTGTTTAGTGGCCCCGTCTTTAATACCTGAGTGTAACAACTCACCTATGGCCACTAAATTATTAGTAGTGCCTGATAAAGCAGACAATACAACTATTTTTCGAGAGGAAGTTTCATTTATTACCAGCTCTGCTACTTTTTTCATTCGTTCGGCTTGACCCAAAGAAGTGCCGCCAAATTTCATTACGATCATTTGAAAACTATTTTGCTATTTGCTAAAAATCCAACATTTTGATGGCTGAGTAAGCAGCTTCATCCCCTTTATTACCGTGTTTTCCACCGGCCCTATCGAGAGCTTGTTGTTGGTTATTGGTAGTAAGTACCCCGAAAATTACCGGCTTATTATACTTCATGGCTACATCTTTTATTCCTATAGCAACCGATTGGCAAATGAAATCGAAATGGCGAGTTTCGCCCTGAATCACACAGCCCAGGCAAACTACAGCATCTATTTTTTCTTGCTGAGCCATCCATTGAGCCGCCAATGTAAGTTCAAAACTCCCCGGCACCATTTTTTTGATGATATTTTCTTTAACGATGCCATGAGACAGTAGTGTTTGATAGCAACCTTCATATAATGAATCAGTAACTTCACTATTCCACTCTGATACAATGATGGCAATTGTTTTATTACTCAGTTGCTCATTCACCGCTCCTTTTCTATTGCTTAAGTTTTTAGTTGCCATGTTCTGTTTTTTTAAGCTTGCAAAAGTCGTGGATTTAACTGAATGTAAAAAGTCTAAATTAAAAAATAGGTAAGGTTAATTCTTAAGCCTATTACCCGCTTAGGATATGTCCAATTAATTAATCTTTAAGAAAAGTGAAACCACGGGCATCATTTCCTTCATAGAAATCTAATTTTATACCCAGCAAATACATCAGGTGTTTCTTTTCAATTAATATATCTACATTATTAGCCACGTATTTTTTATCATTTTCACCAGGCTTATCAAAACCCAGTACATAAGATATACCGGCACAACCTGCACCATTTATACCTATACGTAAGCCATATTCTGGTGGGATATTCTTTTTCTCCAGGATGTTTTTTATTTCCACCCAGGCGTTATCAGTTATTTCTATCGGTAAAGAATTTTCCATTGTTTTGCTGTGCTCTTATGATAAACTAACAAAAGATTTATAAATTTGAACACCATCATTATTTAAATCTAACTTTTAACTAACTATGGATTTGGCCATTGAGTTTGCAAAATTACTTATTCCTGCCGCATTGGTGCTATACGCGATGTATCTTACTATCAATTCTTTTTTGAAAAAGGAGTTTCAGAAAAACCTTTTGGAAAGCCGAATGAAAAACAATGAAACAGTTTTGCCTATCCGTTTACAAGCTTATGAAAGAATCAGTCTATTTTTAGAAAGGATATCTCCGGAAAATATCGTTACTCGCTTAAATACGCAGCAATTTACCTCCAAAGAATTTCAAACATTGATGATAAGAGAAATAAGGGAAGAGTTTAATCACAATCTCTCACAACAGGTGTACATGAGTCATGAGTTATGGGAGTCTATTAAAAATACCCTGGAACAATATATCTCTTTAATTAATACCACTGGTGCAGAAATGAAAGAGGATGCCAAAGGTCTGGATCTGGCCAAAAGATTGTTTGAAAAGATGGCAGAAAAAGACTTTAACGCCATTGAACAAGACCAGGCTAAACTAAAAGCTGAAATTCAGCAATTATTTTAAGCAAAATCTTAGTTTTACTGTTAAGTTGATACAAATTACTAAATAAATTTTTTATGGCAAAATTTGATTTTAATTCCGCTAAAAGTAAAGCCAGAAATATAGCAAGCGATCCGAACAAGTTGAGGAGCTTACTGGGCAATACCATCGATAAATTAAAAGATGTGGAAGGCCGTCAAGAACTTTACAATGATTTTGTTGGTAAAGTGAACACTTTTGTAAGGATGACAAGAGCTGTATTGAAAGGTGAATATAAAGAGTTACCCTGGAAATCAATACTTTTAATAGTAGCTGGCTTGGTGTATTTTGTAAGTCCGGTAGATTTAATTCCTGATTTTATACCTATGAGTGGCCTGGTAGATGATGTTTCTATCATCATGTGGATATTCTCTACTCTACAGGAAGATATTGAACAATACAGCGAGTGGGAAGCAAGTAATACCTAAAAGCTATAAGAATAAAGCATGAGGAAAATAAAGCCTCAACTGAATGCCATCACAGCTGCCTGGTTGTCCATTGTTTTAAACTTTATTTTATTCATTTTTAAATATTGGGCTGGCATAGTTACCAATTCTGTGGCTATTATAGTGGATGCCTGGCATACATTGTCCGATTCGGCGAGCTCAGCTATTGTGGTTATTGGAATTAAATGGTCTTCCATACCCGCCGATAGTGAGCATCCTTTTGGTCATGGCCGAGCAGAACTCATATCTTCTATTATTATAGGAGTAATGCTAGGCCTTATTGCTATAAACTTCTTTATTGAATCGATACAGCAATTACAATCGCATCAGGTAGTTAACTATGGCTCAATAGCCAAATTAGCCATTATTACCTCTATCGTGGTAAAAGAAATAATGGCTCAATATTCATTCTATGTAGCAAAAAAAGCCAATTCCGATTCTCTCAGGGCCGATGGATGGCATCATCGTTCTGATGCGTTGTCATCAATAATAGTGCTTATAGGAATACTGTTGGGCGGAAGATGGTGGTGGATAGATGGTGCTTTAGGTATTTTGATTAGTGTGATGCTGGCCTATGCCACCTATGAAATATTACGTGATGCCATTCACAAATTTCTGGGAGAAAAGCCCGGTAAGGAAACGATTCAAAAACTTAATCAAATATCTGAAGAAACTTTTTCCAGGGAATTGCATTTACATCATACACATTTACATGTTTATGGTGATCATAAAGAAATAACATTTCATATAAAATTACCCCCTGATATGACTTTGGAAAAAGCTCATGAAATAGCCACACTTTTAGAAAACAGGATATTAAAAGAATTGGAGATGCACGCTACTATTCACATGGAGCCCTTGAAACAACTCAATGATAATAAATAAATGCGCTGTGAAACTGACCGAAAATCCCTTCATTTAACAAATAGCGAATAGGATTAAAGAGGAAATAAAATATAAGGAAAAGCAACACCGCTTTTTTCTTATATTAATTGATTGTTAAGTAAATCAGTATTTTATCAAAAAATATTTAGCAAATCCTTAAAATTGAATTATTCATAGTTTCCTTTAAATTGTTCAATTTAGCAAATTAAACTTAGCATCATTGTGAATAATCAATTTCGTACCATAGTAATTTCAGATCTTCATTTAGGGTCAAAGAGCTCTCGCTCCAAGGAGTTGAATAATTTCTTGAAACAATACAAATGCGACAATCTAATTCTTAACGGAGACATTATTGATCGTCACTATTTCAAGAAAAAAGGATTTTTAAATAAAAAGCATATTCGGCTATACAATCGGTTGCTTAAAGTAATAAAAGATAATAATACCAAAATCACGATAGTTTTAGGGAATCATGATGCTGACTTCCAATACCTGAAGGATTATCAAACCAAAAATTTTCAGATAGTAAAAGACCTGGTTTACCAATCTGGCAACAAACATTACTATATTGTACATGGAGATTTCTATGATATTATTTCCAAATATTTTCATTGGCTCACCAAAATGGGCAAAGCAGGCTACCAACCGGCGCTGTGGTTAAGTAAAACACTAGGCAGTTATTTTCCAAGCAATGGTCATTCCTTGTCTACTATTCTTAAATTAAAACTTCAAAATACCCTGGATTACATCACAGATTTTGAAAAGCAATTGGTCAAAGTTGCGAAAATACATAATTGCCAGGGGGTTATTTGTGGTCATTCTCATGTAGCGGCTATAAAAGAAATTGATGAACTCCAATATTTAAATTCAGGTGATTGGATTGATTCATTGAGTGCTTTGGTAGAAGATTATGAAGGTGATTGGAACCTGATTTATTACAGTGAAACACCTAAAGTGAATCGAGTAGCAGATAAAATAACTAAAAAACAAAATGATATCATAAATTTGAAGCGATACTTTAAAGCATCAAACCAATAATATGGCATCAAATAAGCTACGTTATCTTTTTATAGTACAAGGTGAAGGCAGAGGTCATATGACTCAGGCCATTACACTCTTCGAATTACTTACCGGTGCAGGTCACGAAGTGGTACAAGTTTTCATAGGTAGTAGTAACCGACGTAAAATTCCTGATTTTTTTTTCAACAGGATAAAAGCTCCCATTGAGCCTTTGCAAAGCCCTAATTTTGTTACTGACAGCCAGAATAAATCAGTAAAACTAATGGCCTCCATTGCCTATAATGCCAAATTTTTGCGCAGGTATATTAAAAGCTTGCGCATAATAGATAAAAAGGTAAAAGAGCTAAAACCAGATGTTATCATAAATTTTTACGATTTTTTGGGTGGTTATTATTCTATGTTTTTTAGACCTAAAGCTAAATATGTAGTAATTGGTCACCAATTTTTAGCCAATCATCCAAATTTTCCTTTTGCTACCGGCAAGCCAATTGATAAATTTTTGTACAAAAATAATAATAGGTTAAATGCTACCCGTGCAGCGAAACATCTGGCCTTGTCCTTCTGCGAATATCATCCGGCAAAAATTGGGAAAACAGTGGTAGTGCCCCCACTTTTGCGCAAAGATGTGTACACGCTGAAAGCAGAAGATGGAGATTACCTGCTAGGCTATATGGTAAATGATGGCTATGCTGAAGAAATAATGGACTGGCACGATAAAAACCAGGAGGTAAAACTGCATGTTTTCTGGGATAGAAAGTCAGCCCCGATTGATTATTATTATCACCCCAACCTGGTTTTTCATAGGCTTGATGATAAAAAGTTTTTGGAATACATGCGCGGCTGCAAAGGCCTTATAACTACGGCAGGTTTCGAATCTACCTGCGAGGCACTCTATTTGCGTAAGCCTGTTTTGATGATACCAGTGAGCGGGCAATATGAACAATCTTGCAATGCTTTGGATGCCCAAAATGCCTTAGCTGGTATTTCTGACAGCTATTTCAATATATCACGATTTTTGGAGTACCTGCCTCTGCATGTAGGTAATTACGAGGCTTACCATGCCTGGCTTGGTAAAGCCGATGATATGTTTTTACATGAGCTTACGCATTTTGATTAAAACATGATAGGTACCAGGTCTTCTGGAGTTATATTATTGAAGTAATCATTTACCTTTATTGTTTCCAGTTTTTCACGAATGGCTTTTTCATCGTGTGGCACACCTTTAAGTAAGTTTTCTACATCTTCTACATTTAAAGCACTAAAAAAGTCGCCATATATTTTTAAGTTCTCAATAATTCCCTGGCTTACCTGCATTTTAAATTCTACCACGCCTCCCGGGGTTTTGGCACTTTGTTCAAAATTATAATTAGGCGATTTACCAAAAGTCCATTCCCAGGTGTGATATTTGTCTTTTACCAGTGCCGCAATTTGTTCATTATCTTTTTGACCAAATTCGAAAGATTGACTTTGCGGAAATTCTAGACTTATCTCGTCCAGCACAGTATCAATAAATTGCTCCACAGTAAGTTTGTGCTCCAAATGATCGCTTATATTGGCTACTCTTTTGCGAACCGATTGAATAGCTTTGTCCTGATATTTGGCGGGATGCACTTTTAAAGCACTACCTAGATCCACCATATCAGATGAAAAAAGTAGCGTTCCGTGATGCAGTAACCTATTTTTTTCAATATGTTCAGCATTGCCGGATATTTTCGACCCATCTATGCAAATATCATTTCTACCTTCCATGGAAGCATTTATTCCAAGCTTTTGCAGTACATTTACAATGGGTTGGGTGTAGCGATCAAAATCAATTGCTTTAGGATTTTCCCCGCCTTGAATAAATGTAAAATTGATGTTGCCCAAATCATGAAAAACCGCACCTCCTCCTGTTATCCTACGCACCACTTTTATTCCTTTTTGTTTTACATGCTCAATATTTATTTCAGCATTTGCATTTTGATGTCTGCCAATGATTATGGCTGGTTCGTTGCGCCAGAGCACAAAAAAATCTTCTGCAAAATTTTTAAGTAAATACTCTTCAGCGGCTAAGTTCCAGTAAGGATCTGTATTTGTGTTATGAAAAATATTCATCATATTAAATTTAAAATTTAAAAAAATTAATAATTGTTAACAGCATTGTCTTAAAGCTGACAATGAAAATATACCCACTATCAATTCAATTGCGTTAAAACATATAAAAAAATTATGAAAAAATTAATTACTTCTGTATTGCTCGTCATTATCATTAATCCCAATTTAGTTGCACAATATATCTTTTTTCAACAGGCTAACATGTTTTTTAGCCAATATGTTAAATCTGGTAAAGTAGATTATGCTGCTATCAATAACAACCCTGAACAATTACAGAAAATGGTTGATGAAATTAAAAACATCGATTTGACCGGTAAAAGTGAATCTTTTCATAAAGCATTTTATATTAATGCTTACAATGTACTAGCCATCCAGCAAGTAATAGAAAAATATCCGATAAATGGACCTCTGCAAGTTGCTGGATTTTTTGATAACTGGAATCATCAGGTAGCTGGTAAGGAGATGACCCTTGATGAACTGGAAAAAAAATATTTATTCCCCAATTTTTACGATAGTCGCATGCATTTTGCCCTGGTATGCGCTGCCGATGGATGTCCACCCTTGGCATCTTTTGCTTACCAGCCTGATAAAATTGATAAACAACTCAACGATATTACCCGGAAAGCTTTAAATGATGAAAACTTCATCCGCTTATTTGAAAAAAAAGAGCAAGTGCAGCTATCGCAGATATTCTCGTGGTATCGGAAAGACTTTTTGCAAAACAATGATAATATAATCGCCTACATCAATCAATATCGTGATAATAAAATTCCTGATGACTATAAAGTAAAATTTTACGAATATGATTGGAGCTTAAATGAGGTGAATTAATGAGTAAACCCCGGACCTAGTGCCCCGGGGTTTTCACAATAGTATTAAACTTATTTACCAGATGTATACCCGGCTACTATCTGGCCTGTAGTGACGATCGCCTTCTTGTACATCAAATGCCTGGTAAAATGCATCAACATTTTCTAATGGTGCATAAGCTCTAATTTGACCGGGTGAATGAGGGTCTGTTTTTACCTGGTTCTTCAAACATGTTAAGTAGATTTTATAATTAATTAAGAATTTGCAAGTTGTAGATCAATTTTCAGCTTTTAAACTTTATTCTGCAAGTTTAATTATATGATAAGTGAAATACTTAGCTAAATAATCAAAAAATTACTGTGAATATAGAATTAACGGCTTAGAAAGTCAAAATTTTATTTTTAAAAATATTTTCCAAAAAATGGAAAATTAAAAATTAAATTTTTACTTAAAATGCTTTAGGAGATAACTTTATTGCAAATATTTCAACTTTGGCATTATTATGGCTGTTATAATGATGGTTGGGATGAAATGAAAGGGAATAAATGAAAGAAGAAAAGAATATAATAATTGTAGAAGATAATTTATTTTACCAGGAAATGATCAAAAGTCATTTTGATGATAAAAATTACAACGTAACAGCTTTTGCCACTGCCGAGGATATGCTTGTTCATAAAGAAAAGGCTCACCTTATTATATTGGATTATGATTTGGCCGGTCAAATGAATGGCTTAGAATTATTGCATTACTTGAAAATCAATGATTATCCTGCCCCGGTTATTTTTCTCTCCGGTCAGGAAGATATAGAAGTGGCGGTAAATTCACTGAAATCAGGAGCATTTGATTACGTGATAAAAGATGAGAACGCATTTAATCAAATAGATGTGGCAATTTCTCGATTTCTAATATTTGAAGAGCGAAAGAACAGTAAAAAAGGTTTTTTAAATGGCTTATTCAAATGATTCGATTATTTGATAATACTGATAAAGAAAAAAATCCGGTACTTCCTAGTTGACCGGATTTTTATTTTTATAGCCTAATCTACTTATTTACCACCTTTAAAATATTTCTTTAATTTATCCTTGGCTTTTTCTACCTCTTCCTTGGCTTCTTCTTTTACTTTTTCTTCTACCTTTTCACCTTCTTTGTTAAGCTGGTCTTTTACTTCTTCTTTTCTTTGTTCCAATTCTTCTTTTACTTCTGCTTTTACCTGCTCTTTTGTTTCATCTACACGGTCTTTTAGGGCTGCTTTTGCTTCAGAAGTAGTACTTTCCCCTGCTTCGGTACTTGCCAACTTAACTTTAGGATCGTTGTAAGTGCCGCCTACAGCTAAATTAACTTTCAAATTAGAGGAAGCGGGAGCATTGCTTCCTGATAACTGTGCAATGGCTTGATTTACAGCCGAGCCTACTGCACCTGCAGGTACATCCATTTTCACCAGAAAATCAATGCCTCCATCAAGGCTATTGCTACCCAAAATAGTAGATTCTACATTGCCGAATTTTACATCAAACGGCTCCCAAAATACTTCGCCACCTTTTACTTCGGCATTCAAAACTGCATCTTTTATGGACACTTTGTCAGTGTTTTTCAGCTTGGTGAGTGAGGTAATGCCATTGATAATTTTTGAATCGGTAATGGCGGCGTTTATCACAGATATTACTCCGGCGCCTACCAGAGTACTGTAATTGGGCATCATATCTGGCTGCAAGGCACCTGCCAATTTGAAATTGGTATTAAACTTACCGTTCAGGTTTTGAGCAATGGGCGCCATGGCCTGTATGGTATTAAAATTTTGAAAAGCTTCGCCAAAGCCCAGATTCTGAATATCGAAAGCAAAATCAAAAAGTGGGTTATCGATGTTTTGCGTATTGTAGCTACCAGTCAGTCCAAATTGCCCGCCCAAAGTATTGAATGTTAAATTTTCAAGGCTTAAAATACCGTTTTTCACTATCATTTTACCATTCATATCCTTAAGGATCAGATTATCATAAAGTACTTCCTGTAAACTGGCATTGAATACAAAGGCGATATTTTTAGGAATCTCAATTATCGATAGTTCACTAGTATCTTCTTCTACTTCCTCTGTTTCATCATCGGTCATCCATTCATTTACATTAAATTGTTTTGAATTTAATGTCATGTTGCCTTGCAGCACTTCATTTTCAGCCATTGCATAAGCTAAATAGTTGGATATTTGGCCGGTTATCTTCATGTCTGAGGAACCTATCTTACCATCAAAATTTGAAATGTTGATCTGACGAGGATCAATATTAGTAGCAGCATTAGTAATTGCAAATCCCTGTGGAAGATCTTCACTTTGAAAATAAAAATCAGTAACTTGAATGTTGCCGCTGGTCGGTAGTTGATCATATCTTTCTGCTTCTACCGCACTCATACTTCCTTCTGTTACTATGTCTGCTTCTATGAGTCCTTTAAGCGTCATATCGGGCATATCTATCATCGCCATTATAGTGGTGAGATCAATAGCTCCATCTGCACTAAGCTTCCATTGCATGTTATCAAAGTTCTTTAGCCACATGTTAGCTGAAAATGCTTTTCCATCTACATTCATCGAAAACTTAGTCACTTCTACTATGCCATCCTTCATCTGGCCTGTTTCATTTTTAACGGTAGTGTTTATTATTATATCTTTTACAGGTATAGGATATTCAGGATATTTAATATAACCCTGGTCTACCATCAAGTTGATATTGTAACCAGGCATTTGGTTAGTGGAATCGTTGTAGGTACCGCTGATTTTACCATCAAATTGAAAGTTGCCAGTGGCTTCTACATTTTCATATCCTTCTACATATACACCCGGTATCAGCGATATTAAACTTTTGAAAGAATTTTTGTCTGATTTCAAGTTTAGATCCATATCAATGGCTTCTTCAGGCATAGCCACAAAACCATCTACAATAAATCCAAAATCATTAATTTTAAATTCGTTATCCAAAAATGTGTATTTGCTTTCAGTCAGGTTCATGTTTAAGGTTACATCAGCTTCTATTTTTTTATCTGACATGTAATTCACATCATCAAAATTGAAAGTAAATTTTTCAATGGAAGTAAAGGTAGACATATCGAAAATATCTTGATTAAAATCGCCGCTTCCTTCATGATTAAGACCTTTGATATCGGTAAGCATGTTGGTACTTAAATCGTAATAAGCTAGATGTCCATCAGTAATTTCCCAGCTTTGCACGCTTATGCTGAAAGTGGTTTCAGTTGTATCAGCAGGAGTAGTTTCCTCTTCCGATTCTACAGCTATATCATAATTAGCTGTGCCATCTTCAAGTACTATCAGCATCAATTCGGGCTTGGTCAATTCTATACGATTAATCTTTATCTGGTCGCCAAACAATACACTGCCAATGTCGAGAACAATATGCAGTGAGCCTATTGATGCTAAGGTATCGCCCTGGAAGGGTTCAATACCAACTATACCAAAATCATTCAGAGAGGCTGTTACATTGGGAAAATTGCGAAAAACGGACAAGCCAAACTCACCAAAATAAGCTTCTGCTTTAATATTGTTATCAATTTCCTTTTCTACCCTCGCTTTTATTTCGTCTTTGAAAATAAGGGGGCCTACTATGGCTGTAAGCAGGATAAGGCCAATGATGGCCAATAGCACAAAAAATACTTTTTTCATAGTTGATAGATGGTTGTAGTTATTTTATATTTACTTAATGTGAACGATAAAGGTTGAAATTAGGTGCTTTCAGGCAATATATTTCTTTAATTATAGTATAAATCTTACCAATGTGGTATCAAAAATTATACGGTGAAAAAAATGTAAAATTGAGTTACAATAATAAAACCAATGATTATTAGTAGATTAATTTTATTTTGATTTTCGTATTTGAGCTTAAAATATATGAAACTTCCTACTAAAAACGCTGGAATCAGATAGATAAATCCGTGATAAATACTGAAGGCTGGCTGAAATAAAAAAACTTCATTACGATAATTTGTAGCTGTAGCCTTAATTACTTTGTTGAATAAAGTAGTACGGGTAATTTGGGTATCATCATCAGCAATTTGAAGTTGCACATTAGGATAAACACTTATGGCATAATTGTGAACTTCAGTGTATAAAGTAATTGCTCCATCGGCTTTTAAAAAAGCTTCCATATCATCCATGTTTTCAGTTTTGCCCATCCATTCTACTTTTATAAATTTATCTTCAACAGATTGATACGGCAAAACATAATCTAATATGAGAAGAAGATTAAATACAGCGGCAACTATTAAAACGCCATTAAATATCTTGTAAACTTTATTCAAAGCATCTTGCATATCTTGTTCACGCTCTTGCCTTTGCTGCTTTACATATTCCCATGCTTTCCGTCTTATTTCATACGCCTCATCATAGTCGTGCCAGCTGCTATTATCATAAGTTTCATGTACTGGAGCGGATACTTGCTTACCGGTAATTGCAATATAAGCTTCATGTATTTCTATAAATTGACCTGTGGACTTGAGGCTCTTATTTACATCCGGATGGTACTTTTTTACCAGTTGCCGGTAAGCTTTTTTTATTTCCTGCTGGCTGGCACCTGGTGCCAAACCAAGTTTTCGATAATATTGCTCCATTTGATGGTTGAGTGAATATGGATAAAAACGGATAAAATTTAAATTTTATATGAGAGGTAGGATTTTATTGCATTTTACCTGTGAAGATGGAAAAGGATGAGAAGTCTAAGGAATTAACATGTCATTTAGAAAGATTAATAATTGAGGGATGAGCATAAAAAATAAAAGCAGGAAAATCGGAATGAAATTCCTGCTTTAAAAAATGCTTCTAGGATGTTTATAGTTGAAAAAATACGTGTTTGTTAAATTATACTTTAAAGTTACAAAAAATCAATAGATATATACAATACTTATTTTGTTGATTTTTTATGTTGTTATAGAAGCCAAAAATCAGATTCTTTTTCTATTGCCTCGGGCAAATATTCTGTATAATAACCAGGTGGTAAAGTATACACAACCGTATCGATGTCAAAAAATTGAAGATAAATTTTCTCAACCCATTGTATTAAAAAAAAATTTAAAAAGCAATTAACCATTAAACCTACAATGGGTTTAAATTTAATGTCACAAGAACAAGTAAAAAATTTTTATAATAAACATGTATCAGAAGAAGACCGGAGACTCGAATATCATGCATTTGAGGTGCCGGTAACTATGCACTTTCTTGAAAAATACCTGAAACCCGGAGCCAAAGTGTTGGATGTTGCCAGTGGCACAGGACATTATGGTCGCTTGCTATTAGAAAAAGGCTATAAAGTTGGCATGAGTGATATAGCTGAGAATAATATGCAATTGATAAAAAAAAGACTAGGTGATCATCCCAAAATTATCGGTATTGATTGCAATGACGCATTACAAACGAACTTATGGCAGGAACAACCATGGGATATTATACTTTTACTTGGCCCTTTATATCATTATATTAATAAAGATAAAAGGGTAAGTTTATTAAAAAAAGCAAAAGATAATCTAGCTCCGGGTGGAAAAATTTTTGCAGGTTTTATGAGTCGTGTTGGTGCTTTAATTTATGGTATGAAAAATAATCCTGATGGTATCTTAGACGAAAAGGGAGCTCACCATCTTTGGAAATATGGCTATGATAAAAATTTTGTAGAATCAACGGAGAACTTTAATGATGCACATGTCTACTTTAGCAACCCTCATGAAATAGATCCATTACTAAACGAAGCCGGATTAAAACCTTTACATCTAATAGGTATTGAAGGGATTTTTGGCGAACGCTTTGATGAATACCATCAAATGAATGAAATTCAAAAAAAGAAATGGCTCGAATTTATTATATCATTTGCTGAAGATGATAATATGATTAGCAATGCAAAACATTTGCTTAGTATAAGTCAGCCTTAGCTCCCCTCGGCCTTTCCTACAATGGCGCTATTATAGAAAAATTCGCTAAATTTGATCGCCTATTTCCTCCTGCACGATATTTTATTTTTTTAGAAAGCAGAACATAGATAAAGCCCAGTATTGCAATTAACAACATTGTCCCTGCATGAAACAAAAGACCTGCCAAAAGAGAAAGAAATAGTAAAAATAAAGGAAATAACTTCTCGTATTTAATGAGTTTCACCAGACTC
>CAZQEZ010000063.1:0-24558 GCA_964592475.1 uncultured Roseivirgaceae bacterium | reverse complement strand
AGCACCTGGCCTATGCCAAGTATAATTTTCAGAACTTCTGCTGCCTGGTATGTTCCCAGGATACCAGGCAAAACCCCAATCACACCGGTCTCTTCACAACTTATATCCGTCAGGGGTATTTTGGGGAAAAGACAACGATACGATGGGCCATGCTGGTAATTAAAGACGGAAAGCTGCCCTTCATACTTGTAAATGGAAGCATACACCCAAGGCTTTTGCGCCAGCAGACAGGCATCATTGATCAGGTATTTGGTTTGGAAGTTATCGGTACCATCCACCACTACATCATATTTTTTAATGATCTGTAGAGCATTTTCCTGGTTTAAGCCATCAGTATATGTTTCAAACCGGATATTTTCATTTTGAAGTTGTAGTTTTTCCGTGGCAGCTTCGGCTTTTGGTTTGCCAACATCAGCAGGTCCATACAATATTTGCCGGTGCAAATTGCTCCAGTCTACCAAGTCATGGTCCATCAGTCCCACGGTACCAACACCAGCAGCGACCAGATATTGTGCCACCGGACACCCCAATCCACCCATTCCCACGATCAGCACTTTGGCACACCGGATTTTATCCTGTCCATGTATGCCCACCTCGGGTAATTTTATTTGTCGGCTATATCGCAATTTGTCATTCATTAAATCATCCTCCGGCAAAAGGTGGCAAAAATGCTATTTCATCTCCTGCTTTCAATTTTCCTTCTTTGTTTAGCTCTTGATTAATGGCCACCTGCATGTAGTCATCGGTTGCTAAATTATACTTTTGAATACAATATGCTTTTATATTTATTACTTCTGAGCCAATGGTGGTAAGATCCAGGGTTTCCTCACTGGTACCGGCTTGTTCCGCAATTGCCCCAAAGTATTTTACTTTCACTTTCATAAATATAATTTTTCCGGATTCAATTCATTTAATTTTTTTAGGTCTTCCTTGGTATCCCAGACTTTTTTATACGATATTTTCACTTGTTTAGCCGGGTGATTGGGCTGTGGCAAATGCCCTGCATAATGCCACAAGTAAGCGAATTTACAATCAGCCATTTATGGCAAAGGATTTTGAGATAAAAATGATATAAAAACGCATTGATATTAATCTAAAGCCTTTTTACTTTGAAATATATTATACATTTTTAGTTTATGCCCCCAACAACCACCTCACTCAAAGATTCCCTTTGCAAATGTTTTTTTGCAGTATACATTATTTCTTCCGATGTAATTGTATTGATTTGCTGCACAAAGCTTTGGTAAAATGAATAATCGAGATTGTGGTAGTGTACCGTTTTAAATTTTTCGGCTAAAGCAAAAGGGGAATTAATTTCATTTAGAAAAGAGCCGAGCATTTGATTTTTTACTATTCCCAGTTCTTCGTCCGAAACAGGCTCTGTCTGAAGTTTTTCAATTTCCTTATAAATTTCTTCTAAGGCTAAAACGGTAAATTCTTTTTTTACATCTGCCCCAATCACGAAATATCCCGAAGCTCTAAAATTTATCATCCGGGAATAAATACCATAAGTGTAGCCTTTCTGCTCTCTAATGTTTTTCATCAAACGTGAACCAAAATACCCGCCCAGTATTTCATTTACTATCAACATTTTTAAATATTCAGGATGAGTTTTATTAAACAATAACTTACCTACTTTTAAAGAAGATTGGGATGATTTAGGTTTTTCAATTAATAAACTTAGCGGTTTATAATCTAAGCTGTAGGCAGGAAATCCTATATTTTGAATTTTTTCTCTGCTAAAATATTGCTCGATTAAACTGATCGTATCCTCTGTGAAATTTCCTGAGATAATGAATTCCGGACTATTTTTGAAAAATTGCTCATAATAATCTATTAAAAGTGTATTGTCAATTGCATTTATTTGCTCAATCCCTAGATCTTTGCCATAAGGATGGTTTTTAAATATAGTTTCTCTGAATTTTTTTAGTGCTACAATGGAGGTTTTCTCTTGCTTAAGCTTAATTTCCTGGCGCACCATATTTTTCATTATATCCAGTTCTACTTGAGGAAAAGATGCTGAAAAAAGCAGCTCATGCAACAAAGGAACTAAATGAGGCATGTGCTTTTCCAAAGAATAAATGGCCAGTGTAATGTAATCGTAACCGGGGTTTATTTCCAGATAGGCACCATATTGATCAATGAAATTAGAGATTTCAGATGCAGATTTGTCTATAGTGCCTTCACTAATCATTTTACCGGTAAAAAAAGCAACTCCTTCTTGCCCTTCAAACCATTTACCAGACTGTAAAACAATTTCAACTTTCGTTACCGGTTGTTTACCTGCCAAAATTTGATGAACAGGCAAGCCATTACTTAACTGAGTGGTTTGCGCTTTTTTTATATCTATTTTATCTATTTTCTTAAATGGGGGCGCAACTGTTCTGTCAAGCATAAAAATATAAAATCAATTTAATTAATTTCGAATGGTATCATCTTGTCCTTCCCAATTGAATAGCAAAGAAAATCGTAAAGTTTCGGCCAACGGATGTTGTTTTTCAAATGGCACTAAATATGCAAAGTCGATACCAAAAACTTGATAACGAAATCCAAGTCCTAATGTCATAAACTTTCGGTCACCTTTAGAAGCAGCTTCATGAAAATATCCTCCACGCAATGAAAATGTATTATTGTACCAGTATTCTGCACCAGCGGAAACCATTATCTCGGCAAGTTCTTCTGAGAACCCATCAGGTGCATCTCCAAATGATCCAAACATTCCATTGAGAAGACTTCTATCAGGATCTTTCCCTGCTACTATTACTCTGTCGCCATTTTCATCTGTACCATAAATAGGAGGAGTAGGCACCATTAGTTTGTTTAAGTCAATAGCAAACGTAAGACTGTTGTAAGGGTCAAAGTCGGTGGTAAAGGCCGATCCTAATCTTAAATTGGTAGGAATAAAATCCTCATTTTCATTACTTGAATAAGTAATTTTTGCTCCAATATTTGAAATAACAGCAGCGAAGGCGAGATTGGTAGAAGTACCACTCATCACAATATCTTTTTTATAGAAGACTCCAATATCTGCTGACACACTATTACCAGCCCTGGCATCATTATTAATAGAAGTGCCTATGACATTACCAGTTAAATTGGAATGTATATATCTTCCGGTTAACCCTATTCCCAAAGTATTTTCTACCAGCATCCTGCTATAAGTAGCTCCAAAAGCAAATTCGCGAGGATTGAAATCTCCTTCAGTAGCTCCTTGAGTATCGGTGAAGGTAATATTTCCCAAATCAAAATACCTCATTTCGAAAGCTACCGCCTGTTCTTTAGTAATTTTATAATATCCAGAGAGATAGTTGATTGACATATCATCAATAATTTGTCCTAACCATGGAGTATAGGAAAGCGAAAACCCTATTTCTTGTTCAAGAAAGGCCAGCTTTCCCGGGTTCCAATAAACTGAATTTCCATCAGGAGACGTTGCTGCTCCTACATCACCCATCCCTCCTGCTCTTGCATCAGGAGTAATTTGCAAAAAGGGCACCGCGGTAGTAATTACCCTGGGTAAGCTGTCTCTACCCGTAATAATAGTAGGTGATTGAGGTGTGGAAAGTAGCATTTGTGCATTTGCAGAACCAATGCATATGAGCGTAAGAAGAAAAACGAATAAAGTACGAAACATGGTTTTATTTTTTATAGAACATCGGTAAAGATAACCAAAGATCATCAAATAAAAATCAATTTATTATTAACAATTTAGTAATGGCTGCATTACTAGCACCATCTTCAACACAACGCACCGACATATGCAAAATGTATATTCCGTTAGGTAATTTATTGCCATTGGCATCATTTCCCTGCCATTCAAGATTAATACGGGAAGTAGCTTCATTATATTCAAATTGATTATCGAAAACTATGCCTCCCTGGGAATTAAATACTTTTACCTGCACCTGCAAAGGTGAACCTGATTTATTATGGCCCACAGTAACCATTGTTGATTCGCTAAAAGGGTTGGGGAAATTTTTCAATTCTGAAAGTAAAAGATCGTTTAACGGACCTACCCAAAAATCGATGGATTTACTGGCAGCGTTATTATAAATATCCCATGCTTTTAATGTAAGCCTGTGCTCTCCTTCAGGAATATCGCTTAATTTATACTCAACCCAACCATATTGGTAACTATCAAGTGCAGCTGTAAAAAATTTATTAAGGATAAAGCTTCTGTCTTGATTGATCTGGGCCTTTAAGTCCTGACCGATGCCTGAGGTGGAAATGCTTATGCCGCTTTCGTCACTTACACGAGCCAGCAAAAGCGGATTAGGACCTGATAAATCGCCACTTTTAAAAAGCGTGTCATTTAAATATAATTCAATCTCCGGAGGATCATTGTCCAAAACTGGTGCAGCTATACTTCCTCCCACTATCTTATTGGCAAAACCAGAAGCATCCTCTGAAAAATCATTTTTATAGGCGTAAAGGCTTATTTTACCTTTTCCAAATTGATAATTAATGTTTTTAGGAACCGGAAAGGTCATGTTAAATTGTCCATCTTTTACAGAGGCTTTCCCTTGAAATAGCAAATTATCGCGTTTCAAAAATTCCATCCGTGGACTTTTATTTCCAAAAGTGGTTACCGTACGCGCCTTATCAAATACGCTTGCATGAACTACTCCATTAAATTGAGGGTTTATTTCACCTGAGATATTGGTAACACTACCTTGCACTTGTATAATATCTAGTGCTCTCAGAGTGTCAGCATCATCAGAAAGGCTTCTTACTTCATCCACTATTATCTTGTTTTCCGGATACGCTAATTTCATTGAGGGGTCTCCCAGCAATGAAAAGTTGCGATTGACACTACCACTTAAGCTATTGTTTTTGGTGTATTTGAAGATATCTCCAAGCCGTGGCATTTTACCATTAATTGGCTCAAAAGCCACCTCATAAAATGCTCTATTCAATTGAAAATTGGTATTACTGTATACTGGTCTTGCTGTAGTTACTAATCCAATAGCACCACCTCTCTTATTTATTAACAATTGTTCAGCTCCGGATCTTATCAGTGGATGGTCATGACGGCCAAATTCACATGTAGCAGTAACAAAAAGTGGCAGTTGGAGAACGTTATCTAATTGTTCGATAACGATATTGTCAATCACCTTTTCATCTGTCCACTGTATTTCACTACCATGCCCGGTAAAATTTACAATTAGTCCACCGTGATCGATTGCCTCCTGTATTGCTTGATTCACAGCCGGCGATCGTTCACCAAAGGCTGTAGTTTGCTGTGGATATGCATCAAGATATATTTTATTCAAATCCAGGTCAGTATAGTTATCACTGAGATATTCGGCTAAAATATCTGCATCTTTTTGGTGAGTATTAAAATCTTCGTCGTCGGCAACAAAATGAATTTTTTTGCGCCAATTACCATAAGTATTTTTACTGCTACTGTATTCAATAATTTTATTTACCATTGTTTCGGCTTCTTCTGCAGAAGTAGCGGGAAGCCTTCCAACCCCAATATCCAACAAATGATCACCACCACTACTTTCGGGCCATTCACCTTCATTTTCATCCAAAAATCCGAAATAATCATCACTGGAATAACTAAATATAGGATGAAAAGAATTACGTGATTGATAGGTAGGCACAAAGTTGGGCGGCACGGCAGTAGCACCTTTTTCTAGAATATTTTTGAAATCAAATGAACATTTGCCAATCAAAAGCAGGTACTTTATTTGCCCGTTTTCATATAAATATTTCATGTAATCTCGAAAAGCCGTTATATCGGGACTCCCATTGGCAAATTCATTATAAACTTCATCAGTTGTTACCACTTTTACCACCATTTGATCGTGGGTCATTCTAAAAGCAGCTAATTGATTGGCAGCATTTTTAAATAATGGATGTGTAATAATAACCATCTCTGGTGATAAATCGGCCTTTAAATTCTGATTAGCAACTTCTTCAAAGTTTACCGGAGTTAAATAATCATTGCCGGTAAACGCGATAAATTCTTTTAGCTGAGTCGCAGATGTTGTGAATAAATATTGATTATTATTATTTACTGTTAAACTCACCATTTGAGGCCTTTCCGGCTGAGTCACGTCCCATACCTGCGGTGTTTGAGAAGCGGTAATTTCATAAGTAGCATCAATATTTTCAAGGCTTTTTATTACTCGAAATTGAAATGGATCGCCTTGATAAATTAAATTTCGCTGACAAGTAACCATTAAATGATCAAGGTATAATTTTCCTGTACTGCCATTGGAATTACTATAGGTTATTTGTACCTCTACGTCACCCGGCGGTGATTCTTGACTAACAAATGTAGCTTCAGTTTTTATTCCTTTTACTGAATATCGCCCTGCAGGTATAGCTTGTAATTCCATGTTACCCATACTACTGCCATTAAGCTTTACATCTACACTGGCTTCTCCTGTTGTATTGGTAACCATACTGGTTTTAATTTCAATCGGAGAAGTATCTATTAAATTATTTAAAGGAAGTTTCAATATTAGATTTTGATCTATTGAATTAAACATTTCTCCCAGCCATTCACGGCCAGAGCCCGCGTTGGTTACAATATCTTCTTCAAGTAAATTATAGATGTCTTTTTCATGCACATAAACATCATCGTAATAATTATAGGTGTTACCGGATTGCTGAACATTTTCTGCTGTTCCAATTCGCAAACCTGCACTATTGCCTTGAGTTAAAAAATAATAGGTAGTGTCTGAATAATCATTGTTTTGCCAAAGCCAGGTAGCATTATCTACATCATAAGTTAGCAGGTCACTGCTTTGACCATAAAAAAGCAAATAATCTTCAGCATTAAAAACCCCATCCTGCTCTCCAACACATACTATGGCATTTTCAGTTAACCCAAATGGCCTGCTTTTGTCGTTTGGTTGGGGTAGCATTTTGCCCCCGTTTCCATAAATTTTCAAATTCCTGGGATCTATCTCATCAGGATTAAAACCAGCCGATTGCAAATATTGATAATCAATTTTATAAATTCCAGAATTTGTAATTGCTAATTTTATCCATTTGCCATTTGCTAAAACCGAATTAACTTCGGTATTTCTTCTAGCATTGGTTAATAGCTGTTGCTTATGGGTTGTGGCTAATAATTGAAATTTTTCCAACATAAACCATTGCTCCAGCAAACTATCATATTTAATTACAGGAACATCTATTAGCGTGCTTTGGCTGCTTTTATTGGTTATTAGTTCTGGCAGATAGTATTTATCAAAAAACGAGATGTCTGTTATGGACTGATCAATTAATTTGTAGAATGGATTAAATACTTGGGCTTGTTCGATAGATTTGGCAAGTAATATTCTGTAAAAAGGTAGCCCTTCCCGGTAAACGACATTTTCAAATTGCTTAATGACCACATTATTGCCACTTGGTTGAAGCAAGGTATCATAGGTATTGTTGAGATTTACCTGATAAACACCAAGCGTATCAGTAGATGCTTGAGCCTGACAAGTAAATAACACAGTAAGCGTGATAAGAAATGCTTTAAGCAAATGATGCTTTTTAGATAAAAATATTACTGGCACAATCCGTAATTTTTTTCATGTAAATGCTATAACGCAAAAAAAGCTAAAAATAATTTCCTAAAACTGAAAAAAATATATAAAAAAGTATAATGATGGGTATGGCCATCCACGCAAGGGTTAAAATTGAAATCACTGATAATATAATAAATATAAACTTAAGCTTATTATCACTCCATTTGAAACTTTTGAATTTCAATGCCATCAATTTAATTTCAGCAACTAACAATAGCGAAAAAACAACGATTATAACTGATAACACCCATGGATTGGTGAGAAACAACCAATTTTCACTAGCCAAAATCAATGGAAAGGAAGCAAATAAAATTGCATTAGCTGGAGTGGGTAAGCCAATGAATTGATCAGTTTGCCGCTCATCCACATTGAATTTGGCCAACCGTAAAGCCGAAAAAATGGCTATAATTACACCTAACCAGGGCCACCAAAAGTTAGTGGTGTTTTGATTTAATAACTCCATAGCTATCATTGCTGGCAATAACCCGAAAGCAATGATATCGGCTAATGAATCTAATTCCTTGCCAATGGAGGAGTTTGCCTTGAGTAGACGAGCCACGAAACCATCAAAAAAATCAAAAACAGAAGAGATAAAAACGCAATAGGAAGCAACTATTAAATGACCATGAATAGCATAATAAACGCCAACTGCACCGGATGTTAAGTTTAGCAGCGTGATTAGATTGGGTAAATGTTTAAAAACTCTCAAATTGATCTAATTAAAAAAATGGATTATGTTTTTTTTCGAACCCAATGGTAGTTTGAGGGCCATGGCCAGGAAATACCGTTACATCTTCAGGCAAAGGCCATAACTTATCGCGGATACTATCCAGCAGTTGCTGATGATTGCCGCCCGGCAAATCAGTGCGTCCTATACTTTGGCGGAATAGCACATCACCTCCAATTAAGCTTTTGCTTTGCTCATGATAAAAAACCACATGACCTGCCGAATGACCCGGAGTAAATAAAATTTTCAATTCCTGATCACCAAAGTTAATGCTATCACCTTCTTTTATAAACTGATCTGCTACCGTAGGCGAATATTGTGCAAAACCATAATTAGTAGAATAAGAGGACACGGACTCAAGGTAAGGAACCTCAATTTCATGTATTATAAGCGGAACATTATAGGTTTGTTTTACAAAATAATTGCCTAACACATGATCTATATGGCAATGGGTATTTAATAATTTAATTACCTCTAAGCTATTTTCCTCTACAAAAAGTTTCAGTTGCGATTCTTCATCTTTACCATAGCACCCGGGATCTATAACGACAGCCTTCTTGCTTTCATCAAATAAAATGTAGGTGTTTTCGGCAAAACCATTAAAAACAAATTGCTTTATTTGCATCTTGAATTAAAATTAAAATTTATACAAAGTTAAAAATATTAGCTTAGCAAGCAGTAATGAAATACGATTATATCATAGTAGGTGGAGGAATAGCTGGCAGCGTTTTGGCTCTCACGTTTAAGCAGAGAGGCAACTCCGTACTTTTAATAGATCTACCAAAACCTGATAGTGCATCAAAAGTAGCAGCCGGCATTTTCAACCCTGTTACCGGCAAAAGATCGGTTTTAACCTGGAAAGCGCAACATTTATTTCCCTATCTACAACAGTTTTACCAGTATTGGCAAAATAAGTTTTCAAGTAGTTTTTTTTTCTCCACTAATATATACAAACCGTTCAATAATGTTTCAGAGATGAACGACTTGATGGGAAAATCTGCTGATGAATTGTATAAGCCGTTTATAAAAGAAATTTTAAGCCACCCGGTGAGATCTGATGTAATTAATAATTCATTGGGAGGAATTTTCTTCCAGCAAAGTGGTTACCTCGATGTAAAAAAATTTCTATTTCATACAGCTGAGTATTTACAAAAAAACAATGAGTATTTAATAGAAAAATTTGAGCCGAATTTATTAAATTTAAAGCATGATAAAATTGAATATAAGGAATTTGAAGTTAAGAAGGTTATTTTTTGTGAAGGTGCCAATGTAAATAAGAATCCATTTTTCAATTGGCTTAAGATGGATCCGGTAAAAGGTGAGTTAATTGAATTCACAACTGATCGCGAACTAGGGATAGATTTTATCGTCAACAGAGATATGTTTTTGTTGCCTTTAGCCACCAATAGATTTTTGGCAGGGGCTACTTATGACAAGGCAAATTTGGATACTATAAATACCACTGCAGGTAGGATGCAAATTGTAAATAAATTACAGCGTTTTTTTAAACCAGAATTTAACATTGTCAATCAATGGGCTGGTATAAGACCTGCAACTCGCGATAGAAGGCCTTTTATAGGTATACATCCTGAAAATAAACTATTAGTGGTTTTTAATGGTTTTGGAACAAAGGGGGTATCTTTAGCGCCTTTTTTTGCCAATCAACTAGCAGATGTGATTTTAAATAAAAAAGAATTTGATAAAGAAATAAATATATCAAGATTTTAGGAGTTATAAATATATCATTAAGGTTTTGATACAGAATTAATAGTTATCCCATGTCAAGATTTTTCATTTACGCCTTCAGTTTATTGCTTACGCTGCTATCTTATACTGCTGAAGCTCAGCAAGCATTAGAGCCATTTGGCAAAAATAGAATTCAGTATAAAAATTTCGACTGGCGCTACTATAGCTCCGAAAATTTCGATGTATATTTTTATGACGGAGGTCAATGGCTAGCCAGATTAGCTACAGACTATCTGGAGGAAGAATTTAATAGAGTTACTGATATTTTAGGCTACGCACCTTACTTTAAGACTAAAATTTTCTTGTATAATTCCAATCTTGATTTACAACAAAGCAATGTAGGCATCAATGAAAATAATTTTGCTCTAGGCGGTCAAACAGAGTTTTTGAAGTCACATGTGGAAATTGCTTACCCCGGCACTATTATCGCCTTTAAGGAAAATTTGCTTTATAATATAAGTGAAATGTTGATCAATGAAATGATGTTTGGTGGAAGTTTGGCTGATATGTTTCAAAACCAATATTTGCTCAATTTGCCCGACTGGTTTATGGATGGTGCAGCAGCCTATATCGCCCGTGGCTATAACGTGACACTTGATGATTTTGCACGTGACTTTTTTAAAGATGATGATATAAGAAGGTTAAATAAATACTCCGGGAGTGAGGCAGTTTTGGTTGGGCAAAGTATCTGGAATTTTGTAGCGGAAAATTATGGCAGATCCAACATCTCTAATATTTTAAATTTAACCCGAATTATTAGAAATGAAGAAAAAAGCATTGCTAATACCTTAGGGCTTCCGTTTAGACAGTTTATTGCCGAATGGTACACTTATTATAATAAAATGGTACCAGAAGTAAGAGAAAATTATCTGCTGCCGGCAGAAGAAAATGAAATTGATGATACTAATAAACAAGAGGTAAAAGTAAAAAATGTTGCCTTAAGCCCTGACGGAACTTACCTGACCTACACCTTGAATAATCAAGGCAGATTTAAAGTAGTAGTAGAAAATACCAATTCTGGCAGAAGCAAAATAGCTTTACGAGGAGGGTATAAAGTAATAAATCAAGAGGTAGATTATGAAATGCCTCTGCTTAGTTGGGCTGATGAAAACAACTTGGTGATTATAACCCAAGAAAATGGAGCTTATTTTTTATATACTTACAATGCCAGCAGCAAAAATCTTTTGAAAAAAGAATTGGGAAGATTTCAAGGAATAGAAAATTTTGACATTTCTGATGGTGGCAGCCTGGCGGTTTTAAGTGCTAACTTGGATGGAAAAAATGATTTATTTTTAATAAGCTTAAAAAGGAATTCAATAAAAAGATTAACCAACGACATATTTGACGATACTTATCCACATTTTGTTCCCAATACCAGCTCAATTATATTTTCATCTAACAGAACTACTGACTCGTTGCAAAATGATATAAATGATTTTAGTGAAATAACTGACAATTTCAATATTTTCGTTTACAATATAGACACTACCCGTCAGAAACTTTCTCGTATTACAAATACTATTAGTTCTGATATTTATCCAATTCCTATCAACGAGAATGAATTTTTATTTTTAAGTGACCAAAAAGGTATATTTAATATATATAAGTATCAGATAAAAAACAAATTATACAACCAGGTAACTAATTATTTGTACAGCATAAAAGATTATGAAGTAACAGATGAACTTGATAAATTGGCTTTTATCATGATAGATGAAAGTCAAAACCAAGTTTATTTAAATGATGAATTTAATGTTAACAACAATATTTTTACCCCTCAAACTAAAAGGCAACAAATAATAAATGCTAAAATAGTAACTTCCAGACTTCGTCAAAGACAAATGGCCCGCCAGGATTCATTACGTAAAGCTGCCACTGAAGACTCACTGGCCAACTTACAAGAACAGGAAAAAACACCCCTGGAATTAATGATTGAAAGGTCAGACAATTTAGTTGACACTGATAATTATACTTTTGATGAAGATGTAGTAAACGAAAGTAAACCCGAAGAGTCCTTTCTAAGTGCATATCGCCGCTCAAGAAGAGAAAGTAAAGTGCAAGGTCCATTGGACTACGAACCAAGATTTACCTGGAATAACCTAACTACATCATTTGTAATAGATCCCCTTCTAGGATTTGGCATACAATTAGAAACTCAAATGACCGACCTATTAGAGAACCATAAATTTAATGGTGGAGTGTTGGTAACCCCAAATTTACGAAGCGGCAATGTATTTGCAGAATATCGATATTTGAAAGAAAGAATTGATTTCGGGTTGCGATATGAACGCAAGGTATGGGTATTACCTTTAGATGAATCTCCAATAGACGATCATAAATACACATTTAATAAAATTCAAACTACTGCTTCAATACCACTTAATGTAAGTAGCCGAATTTCAATCAATCCCTTTTTTGCATCTACTTATTTTTATGATTTGGCTCCCATTTCATTAATTAATGTCCAAAACACCAATTTTGCTGGTTTTAGCACAGAGTATATATTTGATAACACGATTGTAAAAGGCTTAAATTTAATTCAAGGCACCAGAGCCAAGCTGCAATTTACTCATTACGAGGGATTAAATGATAAAAGCAGATCATTTAGCAATTTTAAACTTGACGTAAGAAATTATCAAAAAATTTACAGGGAGATGGTTTTTGCTACGCGATTCTTCTACGGACGTTTTTGGGGTAATAATCAGCAAAATTATCTTTTGGGTGGAGTGGACAATTGGGTTACGCCAAAAGTCACAAAAGAAGGTGAAGATAATCCGCTAATCATTGCTGCTGAAACTGATAATAGCGACATACTTTTTACTGAATTTTTAACCGGACTTCGAGGGTTTAATTTCAACACCTTATATGGAGCCAACGCAATGTTATTTAATGCAGAATTGCGAGTACCTATTGTTAAATTATTTTATCGTGGGCCTATTGCTTCCAACTTTTTTAGAAACCTGCAATTCGTTGGTTTTTATGATATAGGGTCGGCTTGGACTGGCAACTCTCCTTTTGCTACCGAAAACGAGATCAATACCGTTCCGATAGAATCGGGAAGTTTTTTCATAAGAGTAAAAAATTACAAAAATCCCTGGCTATCCAGTTATGGTACCGGGGTACGCACGATGCTACTAGGATATTTTGTTAAATTTGATATTGCCTGGCCAGTAGAAGACTACGTAGTTCAAGATAGAAGATATTTAGTAAGTTTAGGTTTCGATTTTTAACAAATAGCTTTTTAATTTTCGTATTTTTGCGCCACTCCTTTAGCGAGTTCTAAAGCTAATTATTTATGTTGAAATCTATGACAGGCTACGGCCAGGTGCAATTAGACAATGATGACTATCAAGTACTTGTAGAAATTAAATCATTAAATTCTAAATATCTTGATATCAATCTTAAAGTACCTAAACAATTTTCGGAAAAAGAGCTAAAAATCAGAAATTTAGCCGGGGAAAAATTAGAACGTGGTAAAGTAATGATTACCATTGAATTTCAGAAAAAAAGTATTTCTGACTTACCCACAACCATTAATCAAGAACTTTTTCAATTTTACTATAATCATTTTAAGAAACTAGCCGAGAAAGTAGGAGCAAGTGAACAGGAGCTTTTCAAGCTTTCGCTTCAGGCACCGGAAGTAATGATTACCACTTTAGACAATCCTTCTATTGAAGATGATTATGCTATTGTTGAAAAGCTTATAGCAGAAGCTTTGGATAAGTGCAATATTTTTCGTGACCGTGAAGGAGCAGAATTAAAGAAGAACTTGATCGATTATGTAGATATAATCGATCAAAACCTGAAGTTCCTGGAAGAGCATGAACCGGAAAGATTGAACATAGTAAAAGACCGCCTGAGGAATAACTTAAAAGAACTGGCCAACAATTCGGATTATGATCAAAATCGTTTTGAACAGGAGCTAATATTCTATATTGAAAAGCTCGACATTAGTGAAGAAAAGGTGCGCCTGCGGAGCCACTTGAGTTACTTTAAAGAGATGATGGAAAAAGGTGGTCCACATGGCAAAAAACTTAATTTTATATCACAGGAGATGGGCAGAGAAATCAACACATTAGGCAGCAAAGCAAACCATGCCTCAATTCAAAAGCATGTAGTGATCATGAAAGAGGAGTTAGAAAAAATAAAAGAACAAGTACTAAACATTTTGTAAAAAAGGCTGAACTTGTCAGCCTTTTTTGTCTTGAAATTGAGAAGTTCCTAATTTTTACATTAACTTAAACACTATTGGGAATATCATTTTTACTCTTACAGGCACTCCACGTTGTTTGCCAGGATTCCAATTTGGCGAGTTTTTTAATACCCTTACTGCTTCCTCATCACAGCCTGCCCCTATTCCTTTTATCACTTCTATATCAGTAAGTGCTCCGTCTTTTTCTACTATAAATTGTACAAAAACTTTTCCTTCGATACCCATTCGAGTTGCTTGAGCAGGATAATTAAGGTTTTTACCTACGTATTCATAAAAGGTTTTAAAACCACCATCAGGTTCGGGTTTTTGTTCTACTATGGTAAACACCTCCTCTGAAACTTCAACCTGGGGCTCTTCTTCCATAATAATTTCTATTTCACGATTTTCAATTACTGTTTCCTCAGTTACTTCTACATCCAGATCTATTTCGATTTCATCCTTTATTTCCTCCTCGTTAGGTACTTCCACAATTTGCGGTTGCTCCAATTTTGGCGGAGGAGGTGGTGGCTGGTCTGTAGGAGGAATGTCCATTAATTCGGTCATATTTTCCTCTACCACGGCCATATTTACTAACTTATTGTCTTCATAGAAGCGCCATTCAAAAGCCAGTATCGTAAGGCTCAGGCTAATACACAATCCTATGAAGAAAAAAAGAGGTTGTGAGTTTCTGCGCACAAATTCCATCTGCCTTTTATGAGCAATTAAATCCTCTATAACTTTAATTTTATTGCTTGCTACGGAGGTTTTTTCGGGAATTTGGAGAATTGATCGCGGTTTATCAATAAGAAGTTGAGCAGTATGATCATTAAACAGCTTCTTATCAGTAATGGATTTTTTATCTATCGTTTTCATAATACGCCAAGTTTAGGTGAAACATAACTCAGCAGATAGACTAGTGTGTTAATTAATTACTAAACTCACTCACTATTTTCACCCCTCTTTTTCCTTTATATTATGTCAAAATTTTCAACCGTAGCGCTGTTATGCTCTCAAATTTTGCCTTGTCGAAAGAAAAAATATGAGCAAAAATTTAGTAAGCCAATTTAATAATTACCACACTAGAGAAGCTAATCTTATTTATAAAAGCATGCTTAATAAGTATTCATTCAATAGCTTTTTAATTTATCTAAATGCTTATATTATAATACGAATTTTTAAAAGATTGGATTATCAGGAAGTACATTATTTTCAAATAAGTAATATTTATGTTGATTTTAAACAAAATCGTATTCTATTTCTATTGCTGTCCTTTAATTTTGGCCCTAATGCTTTCTAATTTATAATAATACTCAGCACTTAATAAATCCTTTGCATCTAAGAGATATTGAAGGTAAATTATTTCAGGCATCAAATCATCTGCAGTCTCTTCAAGTTGAGCAATATACACATGCGATTCAATTATGCTATCGTTACATTTAACCGGTAGCAATTCCCTGGTATATTTATTAGGGTATCCTTCAAATCCATCTAAAATTTGTAGTCCGGTTTTGTCTATTTCATAAACAACTCCCTCAACCACTTTTCCCTTTGCCGCAATTATGTTGGCATAACCAGCTCCTTTTACCTGATGGTTGATTTTATTAAAGGTCAACTCAAAATCATATAGAATCCCCAAGCTCCTACTTTTATAACCCACTAAGCGTTCATTCATTCTCTGTGGGCTCATATTAGAACCATATGCAAAATAATATCTTATGCCATTCATATTTTTTTTACCTTTGATCGCTGTAAATTTGGAAGATAAAATTAACAATGAAAAGAATTTGTGTTTTTTGTGGTTCATCAGAGGGCACTGATATAGCCTATAAAAATGAAGCTATGGCTTTAGGAAAATTAATGGCTCAAAATAAAATTGAATTGGTATATGGGGGCGGTGGCATAGGATTAATGGGGATAATTGCGAATGCAGTAATGACTAATGGTGGAACTGTAATTGGAGTGATTCCTCGTTTTTTAGCAGAGCGAGAATTGTGCCATCAAAAGATTTCCGAACTTATATTGACGGACTCCATGCATCAACGTAAGCAAAAAATGGCTGAACTGGCCGATGGCTTTATTGCCCTAGCCGGCGGGTTTGGCACTTTGGAGGAGCTTTGTGAAATACTCACCTGGGTTCAATTATCAATTATAGAAAAACCAGTAGCAATCTTAAATTCTCGTGGATATTATAACAATTTAATTGCCTTATTTGATCATATGACCAGGGAAGGATTTTTAAAAGAAAGTAATAATAATCTGTTGCTGAAAGCAAATAATGAAAATGAAATTATTGCTTTAATGAAACATAGACACAGTTCCATTAAAAAAAATTTAGACAAAACATGATTGTTAGTTTTTTGCCAAAATATTGATAAACCTTTCAGGCACATCACCTTTACCAGCAATTTGGTAATCACTATAACTACAAGGAACAATATAATTGCGTAAGTACTTCTTATTAGCGCCATCTATTTTTACAGGTATTTCCATATACCATTTTTCGCTCAGTTTACTTTTATAAAAAGTAATGTTTTCAGGATCAGTGGGCATACTTACTACATATTTTAAATAATCATTACCTGAAAATTGTAAATTATCTTTACGATTATAAAAACCTTCAATAAAATACCAAAGCATTATTGCTATTACCGAAGCTGTCTTTCCTCGATCATCGTTTTCTGGATAGTAACCGTAAAATCCTGCAGAGCTCAACTTTTCGTTTTGACCAGCATACCAGCATAGCTGACAAGCTTCTTCCCCGGTAAGACCAAAGGGCTGCGGATCTGCAACACCGGGAGCATCTAAGCTTTTTATGGCTGCTATATCAAAGGTAAGCATATCTGCATTTCTTACTACCGGTTCCATTTCAGTTATATTTTCACGAATGAACCCTACCCGATGTGCTTCAAAATACATTTTATCTAACAAGGCTGTGGCCTGATCGCCAACAAGATAAGTTTGATGAGCCAGGTGACTGTAATGAAAAAGATAATTAGGCTCATGCAGCAATATTTTTTGAATATGATTTTTATCATCAGCAAGTTGATCGCTATCGTGTAAATCGATCCAGGCATCTACATTTAACACGGATATAAGCTTTTCCTGATCTTCATAGGCTCTGTACTGAGCCAAATCAAGATTATGACTACCACCAATAATAATCGGCAATATATTTTTAGCGAGAAGAAATGAACATACTTCCTGAAGCCTTTTATAAGTTTCCTCCAGGTTCATACCTGGATTTAAATTACCGCAATCCATTACTTTATAGGTACTATGGCTTTTTCGAAGGTAGTAAAGCTTTTGCCTCACCAGGTCTGCTGCATCAACAAATATTGGTTTGTGTTTAAAACCATTATAATCGGGCACTCCAATAATTGCTATCTGGCATTTTTTATAATCAGGCATTTCATGCTGAAAAATAGAAATGCTATGTTGAAGGCTTTGCAAATCACTTTTATTATTAGTAATAGATTCGGATACCGGGCTAAAAAATAATTTTAAATCCATAGCTTATATTTGCTTTAGGCAAATTTAAAGCAAAAAAGGAGAAACTTACGCTTCTCCTTTTTATCAATGTTATCCTCCAAAATCATCGAATCTGATATTCTCTGGTGGTATTCCAAGATCATCCAGCATCTTCAAAACTGCTGCATTCATCATAGGCGGCCCACATAGATAATATTCTACTTCTTCCGGTTCATCTAGTTTACTTAAATAGTTATCGTAAAGTACCTGGTGAATGAAACCAGTGTAGCCATCCCAGTTATCTTCAGGAAGCGGCTCTGATAAAGCAATATTATAATTAAAGTTTGGAAAGTCTTTTTCAATGTTGCGGAAATGATCCGTATAAAATAATTCTCTTTTAGATCTACCACCGTACCAGTAAGAAACCTTTCTTTTGGTTTTTTCCGTATGGAAGAGATGAAAAATATGAGAACGCAAAGGAGCCATACCAGCGCCTCCACCTATATAAATCATTTCTCTTTGGGTTTCATTTATGTGGAATTCACCGTAAGGACCCGAAATAGTAACTTTATCACCTGGTTTTCTGTCAAATACATAAGAAGAACATATTCCTGGATTTACATCCATAAATTTACCAGCTGCCCTATCCCATGGAGGTGTGGCAATCCTTATATTCAACATAATTATATTTCCTTCCGCTGGGTGGTTAGCCATTGAGTAAGCTCGAAATAAGGGTTCGTCATTTTTCATTTTCAGATCCCACATATTGAACTTATCCCAATCCTCTTTGAATTTATTTTTTGGATCCCCGGAAGCAGGATCAGGGCTAATGTCAAAGTTTTTGAAATCAACTACTGTTTCCGGAACATCAATTTGTATATAACCACCTGATTGAAAATCCAGATTTTCACCTTCAGGTAATTTAACCACGAATTCTTTGATAAAAGTAGCCACGTTGTAATTAGAAACAACTTCACATTCCCATTTTTTAATACCAAATATTTCATCCGGTATTCGAATGTGCATATCTTGCTTAACTTTGACCTGGCAAGATAATCTAACGTTTTCTTTCTGTTCGGTACGGCTCAAGTGTCCTACTTCGGTCGGTAAAACTTCACCTCCGCCTTCTTCTACAACACATTTACACATGGCACAGGTGCCTCCTCCGCCACACGCCGATGGTAAAAATACTTTGCCACCGCCAAGCGTGGAAAGTAATGTGGAACCTGCCTGAGCTACCATGGCATTTTCTTCATCGCCATTGATAACAATTCTTACATCGCCAGACTGTACTAGTTTTGATTGAGCGTATAGTAATACGACCACTAACAGTAAGATAACCAAGGTAAAAGCTATTACGGCTATAATGGTAGTTGATAATACTGACATTTATAATTTGTTTTATCTTTTACTATTAATTAAAAATCGCTGCAAATATATCATATATCTGCATTTTATATTTTGTTTTAGATATTAAATTCAGTGGTAAAACGCATTGTTGTGAGAATTGTTAAGAACTTTAACAAATAAAAACAACAATAATAGCATTGCTATTTTCCCACGGCTCATTTTACATAAAATTTATGGCTCTAAATTATAAATTCTCAGAAAATTTCCCTGCAAAATTGTATTGTATTGCAACAATGGAAAAAATGCCGGGCCGCCAATAGGCCTTCCATCCCAATCAAATAAACTGCTACAGCAGGTATCTACCATATATTGACCCGAAGGATGTACATCTACAGTTGCACAAGCATCATACGGATTAAAAGAACAATTTTGTTCAAACGCCCGGTAAGTGTTGCCGCTTTTATGTAAAATAATACCTCTTACTCCCTCTGTACGCAAATGCACGTATCCAAAGGTGTTAAGATTGGCAAATTGAGGATTACTCAAATTTATTTCAATGTCAACCGGTACATAGGGAATTGGTTCCTGAATAAGTTGCGGTTCACAGGAAAGAAAAGCTAGTAATATAAAAAGTAAACTGTATCTATACATTATCATCACGATTGTACTGAAGTAAATTGTCGCAAAAAGCGAATATCATTTTCAGTATATAAACGTAAATCTCTTACCTGATATTTTAACATGGCAATTCTTTCAATGCCCATTCCAAAGGCAAAACCGGTATAAACTTCCGGATCAATGCCATTAAATTTCAATACATTCGGATCTACCATTCCTGCTCCCATTATTTCTACCCAGCCTGTATATTTACATACATTGCAACCTTCTCCACCACAAATTAAACAACTGATATCCACCTCTGCACTGGGCTCAGTGAATGGAAAATAGGAAGGACGAAATCTAATTTTGAGTTTTTTACCAAATAGTTCTTTGGCAAAATGAAATAATGTCTGCTTCAGGTCTACAAAGCTCACATTTTTATCAATATACAACCCTTCGATCTGATGAAAAACACAATGCGCCCTGGCCGAAATAGCTTCATTTCTAAAAACTCGCCCAGGCATAATTGCCCTGATGGGTGGTGTTTCTTTTTCCATCAGCCGTACCTGCACAGAGGATGTATGGGTGCGCAACAGCATGTCCGGGTTTGTTTGCACAAAAAAGGTGTCCTGCATATCGCGAGCAGGGTGATTCTCAGGAAAATTCAAGGCTGAAAAATTGTGCCAGTCATCTTCTATTTCCGGGCCATCGGCTACTTTAAAACCAATTCTGCTAAAAACACCGGTTATTTTATTTCTAACCAACGTTAAAGGATGCATACTACCTAACTGATGTTGGGGAGGAGGAAGTGTAAGATCTTTTAATTGTTTTTTGCCGGCAGAATTTTTTTCAGCCTCCAGCTGATTGATAAGTTCCTGAAACTTATCTTGTGCAGCATTTTTCAGGTCATTAAGAGCCATGCCAAATTCTTTACGCTTTGCAGGCTCAACATTTTTCATCTCATTAAAAAGCTCACCTACTATACTTTTACGACTAATAAATCGCATTCTGTATTGCTCCAGCTCATCCTGCGTTTTTACCTGAAAACTATTTATTTCCTGCTTTAGCTCCTCAACCTTTTCAAACATTATTCAATATTTAAATTATCATTCCTGCACCTACTGTTTCATTGGTAGCTTCATCCACGATTATTAAACTACCGGTATTACGATTTTTCTTATAGCTATCGTAAAACAGGGGTTTCGTCGTTCTAATCGTAATACGGCCAATATCATTGAGACCAATGGTCAGCTCGTCTTCGATACGATGTAAGTTATTAATATTTACTTTATAATGCACTTTTTTTATGATACAACGAGCATCACTAGTAGTGTGTTTTATTGCATATTTACCATTGGGCACTAGTTTTTTCTCATTAAGCCAACATACCATTAAATCAATATCCTGACCATTTTGAGGCTGATTATTTACCTTCACGATCATATCGCCGCGGCTTATATCTATTTCATCTTCTAGCGTCATTACTACCGACATCGGATGAAAAGCTTCGGTAAGCTTACCTTCAATTGTTTCTATACTTTTTATTTTTGACGTAAATCCGGAGGGTAAAGCCATTACCTCATCGCCTGGTTTAAAAATCCCTCCATCTACTCTGCCTGCGTATCCTCTAAAATCGTGGTATTTGTCAGATTGCGGTCTTATCACTCTCTGCACCGGAAACCGACAGTCCACAAAATTGGCATCACTGCTTATATGTACATTTTCCAAAGTGTAAAGAAAAGTAGGACCATTATACCAGTCCATATTTTTTGATTTTTCAACCACGTTGTCGCCTTTCAAAGCACTTATCGGAATGTAGCGTATATCAGGAATGTCTAATTTGGAACTAAAGTCCTCGAAAGATTTTTTTATTTTATAAAACTGCTCCTCGGAATAATCGACCAGATCCATTTTGTTAATACACAGTACCAAATGTTTAATACCAAGCAAAGAAGCAATGAATGAATGACGGCAAGTTTGCTCGACCACTCCCTCACGTGCATCTACTAAAATAACAGCAAGATTAGCAGTACTTGCACCTGTAACCATGTTTCTGGTGTATTGAATATGACCAGGTGTATCAGCTATGATAAATTTGCGTTTTGGGGTAGCAAAATAGCGATACGCGACGTCAATTGTAATTCCTTGTTCACGTTCGGCACGTAATCCATCAGTGAGTAGAGCCAGGTTTACATTAGCATCGCCTCTCAACTTACTGCTTCTTTCCAGGGCATCTAGCTGATCTTCAAATATTGACTTCGAGTCGTAAAGCATACGGCCTATTAAGGTACTCTTGCCATCATCTACACTTCCTGCTGTGGTATAACGCAGCAGGTCCATATTTAGGTAATCGCTGGTATTCTGAACCGGGGTTTCTTCAGTCATGTTTTTTTATATTGTTCTCTGTATCTAATTGAATATCAATTGTTTAAAGCCTAGAAATAGCCTTCTTTTTTGCGGTCTTCCATCGCGGCCTCCGATCTTTTATCATCATGCCGCCCGCCTCTTTCAGTTACACGAGCTGCAGCTACTTCCATTATTATTTCTTCCAATGTAGACGCGGAAGACTCTACTGCTCCGGTGCAAGTCATATCGCCCACCGTTCGAAACCGAACTTCTTTGGTGATAAATTCTTCTCCCTCTTGCATGGGTATAAATTCTGACTTAGCCAATAAAGATGCATTGCGAACAAAAACTTCGCGTTGATGAGAAAAATAAATATTGGGTATTTCCAGGTTTTCCTGTAAAATGTATTGCCATACATCCATTTCTGTCCAGTTACTTAATGGAAAAACCCGAAAATGTTCACCCATGATTTTTCTACCATTGAATAAATTCCAAAGCTCAGGCCGTTGGTTCTTGGGATCCCATTGGCCAAATTCATCTCTGTGCGAGAAGAAACGTTCCTTGGCTCGGGCTTTTTCCTCGTCGCGTCTGCCTCCGCCAAAAGCAGCATCTATTTGTAATTCTTCAATACCGTCTAACAAAGTGACGGTCTGCAACATATTTCTGGAAGCATTTATCCCCTTCTCTTCTACTACTCTTCCCTTGTCAATCGAGTCTTGCACTTTTCGTACAATTAATTCTACACCCAACTTTTGAGCTAGTTTGTCCCTAAACTCAATTGTTTCCGGAAAATTATGGCCTGTATCCACGTGCATCAATGGAAATGGAATTTTGGCAGGCCAAAAAGCCTTCTCTGCCAGACGTACCATCACTATTGAATCCTTACCTCCTGAAAACAACAATACCGGACGTTCAAACTGAGATGCTACCTCTCTCATCAGGAAAATAGCCTCTGACTCCAGCTGCTGTAAATGTGTTAAATTATACTGACCCATTTTTTATATTTCTGTTTTTATTTTTTTCATAATGGCATCTAATACCTTTGCTACGCTTTCCTGTGCAGTTTCAATACCTGTATCTACTAATAGATCAGGTGTTTGTGGTTCTTCAAAAGGCGAAGTAATGCCCGTAAATTCTTTAATCTCTCCCTTGCGAGCTTTCGCGTATAGTCCTTTTACATCCCGTTGCTCAGCTACTTCTAATGAACATTTTACATAGACTTCAAAGAAGTTTTCTACTCCAATGATTGATTTAGCTGTTGTTCTAATTTCTTCCGTAGGGCTAATGAATGAACATAAAGTAATCACTCCACAATTTAAAAATAATTTGGCCACCTCCGAAGTTCTTCTAATATTTTCAAACCTATCTTCAGCAGAAAACCCCAAGTTATTGTTAACGCCAGCTCGTAAATTATCTCCATCTAATAACTGAGTGAGAAACCCACGTTTGTGCAGCTCATTTTCTAAAGCAACTGCTATTGTGCTTTTACCGGAACCGGAAAGCCCTACAAACCAAACAACTATAGCTTTTTGCTTCAAAAGCTGTTCTTTTCTCGATTTATTAACTATCTTATCAAATATTGGATGGATATTTGCCAATTTAAATCAATTTTGCTACAAAAATAGTATTTAATAACAAAACAGCTGTATAATTAAGTTAAAATATTAAAATTATGACCTTACTAGAAAGCCTAAAAATTAATACGATCAAAAACATCGCGTTAGAAGCCGGTAATATCATTATGGATGTATATCGCGCAGAAGACTTTAAAGACGAAATAGATTATAAAGCAGACGACTCTCCGCTTACTATTGCTGATCAGCGATCTCATCATTACATAGCTGAGCAATTAAAAAATATTTACCCTGAAATCCCGCTAATTTCTGAAGAAGGGAACGATACACCTTATGATAAAAGAAAAAACTGGCAAAGCTTTTGGTTGGTAGATCCGCTAGATGGAACCAAAGAATTCATTAAAAAAAATGGACAGTTTACGGTAAACATTGCTTTTATAGAAAATGGTCAGCCGCTTCTAGGAGTAATTTATGCCCCAGATAGGAATGAACTTTTTTATGCTAAAAAAGGAGAGGGAGCTTTTAAGCAAAATAAGAACGGTGAAATTCAAAAATTGTCAGTTAACAGGAAATCAAAAGGCATAATTGGCATTCGAAGTCGCTCTCATGGTGCTCCTGAAGAAGAAACCATTTTTGAAAAATACGGAGTGAATGAATTTACAAACATGGGCAGTTCTTTAAAGTTTTGTATGGTTGCAGAGGGCAAAGCAGATGTATATTATCGCCATCACCCTACCATGGAATGGGATACTGCTGCCGGCCAGGCCATAGTAGAAGAAGCGGGCGGAAAAGTATACCAGGGCATGGAAGAAAAAGAAACATTTACCTATAATAAAGAGTCGCTACGAAACGGAAGCTTTTTATGTTTAGGGTGGTAGTATTAGATAAATTACTGAAGTTTCGCACCAGAATGTTTTTTGTTTCGAATTTTAAAGGTCTTTTTTACCCACATGGGTTTAAACGCAATCTTAAAAATTAAAATTGCCTGCGCCTTTTGGGTTTGTTTTTACTTCCCGG
>CAZQEZ010000062.1:0-25856 GCA_964592475.1 uncultured Roseivirgaceae bacterium | reverse complement strand
ACTAAATATATAACAATGACTAACGACTACAGCTTATTTAATGAAGTATGCAGTTTTGTAGACAATGCAGCTGCACATCTTAAATTACATCCGGGCTTGGTAAAGCAAATCAAGCAATGCAATAGTATTTATAAATTTAATTTTCCGGTAAAAAAACGCAATGGCGATTATCAGGTACTTACCGGCTACAGGGTTCAACATTCTCATCATCAATTGCCTGTAAAAGGTGGAATCCGCTATAGTTCACATGTTGACGAAGAAGAGGTAAAGGGATTGGCAGCATTAATGACATTTAAATGTGCCCTGGTAGACCTACCTTTCGGGGGAGGCAAAGGAGGCATTGACCTGGATCCCAAAGATTGCGAAATTGACCAGTTGGAAAGTGTCACCCGTCGCTATGCTATTGAACTTATTAAGAAAAATTTTATTGGTCCGGCATTGGATGTACCGGCTCCGGATTATGGTACCGGTGCTCGGGAGATGGGCTGGATAATGGATACCTATCGTACCTTTAATCCTGACCTGGTCAATGCACAAGGATGTGTTACCGGCAAACCTTTGGCACTTAATGGCATCGACGGCCGTACTGAAGCAACAGGTCAAGGAGTATTTTATGGCATCAGGGAGGCAGTGGCCGACAAGCATGATATGGAAAAAATTGGATTTACAACCGGCCTGGAAGATAAGAAGGTAATTATTCAAGGTTTGGGAAATGTTGGATATTATTCAGCATTGTATTTACAGGAAGCAGGAGCCAAGATAGTGGGTATAGCCGAATGGAATGGCGGATTATATGATGAAGCTGGTATTGATGTGGTGGAAATCAAGAAGTACCAGCATGAAAATGGTGGATTTAAAGGTTATGAAAAAGGTGAATTCGTTGAAGATTCAGCCTCACTTTTAACCTACAATTGTGATATATTGGTGCCTGCCGCTTTGGAAAAGCAAATTACAGCTGATAATGCTCCACAGGTAAAGGCAAAAATCATTGCTGAAGCCGCCAATGGCCCGGTAACTAAAGAAGCTGAGGAAATTCTATTGAGCAAAAATGTAATGGTGATTCCAGATATGTATCTCAATGCCGGCGGCGTTACTGTTTCTTATTTTGAATGGCTAAAAAACCTTTCCCGCATGTCATTTGGCCAGCTTGAGAAGCGTTATGAATACCAGAAGTACGACCAGCTATTGCAAAGCATAGAAAAAGCTACTGGCGATAATTTCACTGATATACAGCGTAAGCTTTTAGTAAAAGGTGCCAGTGAGCGCGACCTGGTGCTTTCAGGATTAGAGGAAACTATGGTGAAGGCATATCAAAGTATGAATTACTTACGAAAGGAAAAGGATATTGATAGCTTGCGTACGGCTGCATTCATGCTAGCTTTACAAAGAATTTCCGAAAGTTATGTGAGCTTGGGTATTTTCCCGTGATTTTAAGAAATCTAAAAATTAATCCTGGTGATACAAATCAATCATCAGGATTTTGTTTGACTTAAAATCTATTTTAAGACGAAATCCCCTTTATTAAATTAAGAATTTCACTTGATGGAAATGCCGTAGAGACCACTACGGGCTTTTACCATGTAAAAATGCCATTTGATGGTAAAGGGAAAAATGGCTGGGATGAAGCACATATTCAAGTATTAAATAATCCGTATACCAAACAAAAAAACATTGAAGTTACTTCAAAATTTATTGTGGCTAACCAGGAAAGTGATTTTATGGTTATTTCTGATGTAGATGATACCATCATAAAAAGTTATGCCACCAATACTTATTTGAAAATAAAAACCCTGCTTTTTAAGAATGTCAGCGCCCGGGTGGCTTTTGAAGGAGTACCTGAATTGTATAAAAAATTGCAGGAAAATCCTGATGGTAAAATGAATCCTCTATTTTTTGTTTCCGGAAGTTCGTGGAATCTTTACGATTTACTGGACAGATTCTGTGAGAATCATGAAATTCCGGAGGCGCCATTTTTTTTACGTTCCATGGGAATTGAAAACAACATGTTCATTCAATTGAAAACAACATGTTCATTCAATTGAAAACCAGGAAGTTTAAAGAGGAAAAAATAAAGGAGTTGTTTTCATTTTATCCGTACCTGCCAGCTATATTCATTGGTGATAGCGGTCAGAAGGACCCGGAAATATATCATCAGATATCCATGGAAAATTCAGACAGGGTGAAAGTTATTTTTATAAATAATATAACTAATAATGTAAGTGAGAAACGTAAAAAAATGATTGAAGAGCTAAAACAGCACGATATTGATATGGTTTTCATCGACCATACTAAAAAAATAAAACATCATCTTAATGACAAAGAATTGGTGAATGCTTTATAAACTTTCTTTCTAAAGGTTGTTAATTACTTCAACAGATAATCCTGTGACATTACTAATTACATTAATGTCTACGCCTGCATCTTTAAGCTTTTTGGCCATATTCACTCTCTCCTCTTCTTTGCCCTCAAGTTTGGCTTCTTCTTTAATTTGTTGTTTGATAAATTCTTCTATTCCCATTGTTTTGTTTTTTGTGTATTTGATCTCGTTGTTATATTTTATTACATATTCCTGATTATCAAAGTTTACATAGTTTTGTAAAAATAGAGCAATCGCCAATTTCTTTTTTGGAGGAATATTTCGGTTTTTAAATTCATAGTACAATTCCTTTTAAAATTGTAGAGTAAATTCATCCCCTTTTAATTTACTCTCTATAGCAAAATCAAATATTTGTGCAGATTCCGGGTAGAAAAACGTAAGAAAGTCCTCAAATACGTCTTCCAAAATGGATTTCCAAAGTAGGTCATTTTTTTGCATTATAGTTTTAGGTTAGATTTACTGGACCTGAAATAAATAAAACATATACTTCTTGTGCTTTTTGAAATGCTCACCGGTCACTGTATTACTGAAATGCTTATATCTCATTTTCTCCAGTTTCTTTTTATACTTCCATTTCAACAGCTTTGCAATCCAGGGAAAGCGATCCTCAGCTAATAATCCCACATTGGTGGCAATAGGTTTTAATACCTGCTGCCTTAAGTCATTGGCCAAATCAATAGTAGGTGCTGTGTTTTCAGTGATATCCTCTTCTTTTAACGTTTCTACCGGAAAAGTTTTTAATTGCTCCAGCCAGTGATCATATCGATGACCGCCACCCAGCCAGCTTTTTTCCGGCACGTCTTTTTTGAAAAAGTCGCTTACAATAATATGACCCTTGGGATTGAGCATGGCAATGGCTTTGCTCATTGAATCTTTGATGGGGATGTATTGGAAACTTTCACTAAATAAAATCAGATCGTACTTCTTTTCCGTCTTTACCTCTTCATATTTGCAGGGAAACATTTCTATTTTACCCTCAAGTTTTTTCATGGCATGTTCGGTAAGTATTTTGCCAGGAGAAACACAATCTACCTGATAGCCTAATTTTAAAAGTTCTTCGGCTGTTTTACCGGAACCACAACCTACATCCAGGATGGTCTTTGTACCTTCAGGAATATGCTTGGCCAGATATTCGAAATATTGTTCCTGAGCCTTCTTCAAATAAATCACATCTATTTCCATATCAGGCGTGAAGTAGCCATAATGCAGGTATTCGGTTTTTAAGAAAAACTTAAAAAACATTAAACCTACATCTAATCCTACTTCTTTTGAATCTACCTTTTTCTTCCTTTTTCCCATTTTATTATAATTTTCAATCAGTCTAACAATTGCAAAGCTTCAAATATAGAAAGAACTATTAATTAAACCATTATTAATTTTTTAATCCAAAACAAGGCTGACCTGATATACCGATTCGGCTAATCTCTTTGCCAGGTATATAGCTTGAAAGCTTTAAATAGCGTTGAGGCATTTTTTATTAAATCGTGATTTAAGTCGGCTTAGCAGTAAATAATAGTGGAAATGCTAATGAAAAACGCTGTAATTGTATATTTTCTAAATTTCCTAACTTTCTCAGCCTTCACTTTATTCTTTTAAAATTATTTTTACTAATTACCCAAACAAGTTATTTCCACATTCGTAAATAATAGTAATGCATTTAATAAATAGTGTATAACTAAATTAATCTCCAGCTTATGAATGATTATAATTTAATTATTAATCAGGAGGTATTATAGTTAGTGATTCAGTGGTTGTTTTGGTCAATTTTCAAATTATCCGTAAGTATTTTACTTTCGGATAATTTTTTTATGCCTTAAGCATTTTTAACTTTGGGGAATGGAAGATAAAAAAGAATGCCCGTCATGTGCCATGGAAATTGATAATTTGGCAAAAAGGTGTCCAATTTGTGATTATGAATTTCCAGGAAGTAACCCAATAAATAAATGGGTAGCTATATTACTGGTATTGGTATTTTTGCTCAGTATTTTTCTTATATTTTAGGTTACATGTATTCAATCATGTTTAGCATTTTTACGGTTGCTTTTATGGCCGATTCCGTTTGGTCAGAATCTAATCCTCTTGTTTTAAACTCTTTTCCTTTCAAATCCCAATTAATGATAGTTTCAACCAAAGCATCTGTTCTACCACCCGGAGGTATTCTTACTACATAGTTAGCTAATACAGGGAACGGCTTTTTCAATCGAACGTATATTTTTTTACATGCCTGCATAAAGGCATCATATTGCCCATCACCAGTTGCATTTTCTTCATATAATTTATTTTCAATTGCCAAACTTACAGTAGCTACAGGTTTTAAATTATAGGCGTGGCATGTATAGTAATTTAATACTTTCACCTTTTCTTCTTGCACGGTTGTGCCTAAAACATCAGCAATGATGAAAGGCAGATCATCTTTGCTTATAAATTCTTTTTTATCCCCTAATTCTACTACCCGCTGGGTAACCTTTTTCATTGTATCCGCATCTAACTCTATTCCCAGTTCCTTCAGATTGTTTTTTATACTGGCTTTACCAGAAGTTTTTCCTAGAGCATATTGTCTTATTCGACCAAATCGCTCAGGCATTAGGTCATTAAAATAAAGCTTGTCTTTACTATCACCATCTGCATGCACTCCACATGTTTGGGTAAACACGTTTTCTCCTACCAATGGCTCGTTATGTGGAATCCTAAAGCCAGAAAATGCTTCTACTAACCTGGAAATTTTGTTTAACCTGGCTTCGTTTACAGATAGTTCAATTTGTTGATGGTCCTTTAGTACCGCCACTATACTTGAAAGTCGGGCATTTCCCGCCCGCTCTCCCAATCCATTTACGGTACAGTGCACACCTTTAAAGCCTGCTCTAACAGCCGCTAAAACATTAGCAACTGCCAGGTCGTAATCATTATGTGTGTGAGTATCGAAATGCAAATTGGGAAATTGATCCATCATGGCACTGGCATATTTGAACATTTCATCCGGATTAAGTATACCCAAAGTATCGGGTAGCATAAAACGGTTTATTACATGATCTTTAAGCCGGTCAACCATATAGATAACATAATCAGGTGAATTGCGCATTCCATTCGACCAGTCTTCCAGGTAGATATTTACGGTCAGGTCTTTACTTTTTGCATATTCTATAGTTTTGATAACATCTAAGACATGCTCTTCGGGAGTTTTCCGTAATTGTTTATTCACATGTTTTAAAGATCCTTTACAAAGTAAATTAACTACTTTAGCACCTGATTCATATATCCAGTCAATGGACTCACCACCGTCAACAAAACCTAGAACTTCAATTTTTTCCGCCATTCCTTTGGATGCTGCCCAGTCAATAATTTTTTTTACTGCTGCATATTCACCCTTAGAAATACGAGCGCTTGCCACTTCAATTCTATTTACTTTTACTTCCTCAAGTAGTACTTTCGCAATACTCAATTTTTCTGATTCACTAAAGGCTATTCCGGAAGTTTGCTCCCCATCTCTTAGGGTGGTATCCATTATCTCCACATGCATTGCAACTTATTTTAGTTTTATCTAATAGTTGGCAAAAGTATAAAATATTGAATTAATAATTTAACAAAAATAAAAAGATAGGTAATATTAAAACAATTCAGTATTAAATTTTAAAATAAGGAAACAAATTTATTATAAAGATTAGTTTATTCGTTTTTATTAGCATTTAGTACATTACTTATATTATCATTTAGTTGGTTTGAATTACTTAATGGGTTTTTAATAATTTTGAAGTAAAAGGCAGTATTTCATAATTTGGTGCCTTTATTATAAATTAAATAAAGCTAATCAAATGAAAACAATTAAAGTAACTAGAACCTATTTGCAACTTCTTAATAAACCGGGGCTAGACTTTAATTTTCCGGACAAACACACTACCATAGTTCCGCTTATTTATCCTTCAGTGGAATACTATCTTTATTTGTATAATGCCGTAGGTAGCGATTTGAATTGGGTTGATAGAAATCTGTTACCAAAAAAAGAGTTAAAAGAAATTATATCCAGCTCTAAAGTAGCCATTTATGTAATGTATTATCAAGGTCATCCGGCAGGATACAGTGAATTATATAAAGAAACTAAAGAAAACATTGAATTGGCTTATTTTGGATTGTTACCTAATTATAGAGGAAAAGGGTTAGGAAAGTATTTGCTAAATTTTACTATAGAAAAAGCTTTTACCAATTATCCAAGGAGATTATGGCTGCATACATGCAATCTTGACCATCCTTATGCTATAAATAATTATATTCGAAGAGGTTTTCAGGTATTTGATCAAAAGGTGGTAGATCAGGTAGTGAAGTGATTTAGATTTTTAACTTTCGGTAAGGTGTTTACCTTTGTTTTCCTTCCACTAATATTAATTACCATTTAAATAGTCATGGACTTTTTTCCGTTTTTTCAAAAGTAAAACCTTTATAATTAAAATAAGCCAAATTTAAAAAACCTCCGGCTTCACCATTTGAGTAAATTATTTCGTTTTTTATTCCGCGCCGTTTTATTTAAATAAATTTACACTTCCTTGAATTTTAATCGGAGGAAAATTTTGGGTAATTTAATTTGGTTAACTTTCCAGTGTAGATTCGCCAATTTCACTCAACTCACCTTCAAATTGAGTATTTTCAACTGTAGCTTGGTAGCCCCTTTCATTAAGCCAACGAGCAAATAAATGACGATATCCATGCGTGATGATAATTCTTTTTGCCCCGGTAGCTCCAATGGCTTGGTTTAGTCCGTCCCAATCTGCATGATCAGAAAGTATAAAGCCCCTGTCTGCAGCTCTTCGGCGGCGGGTTCCTCTCAGGCTCATCCAACCAGAAGCTATTCCTAAGCTGAATGGCTGAAACCGTCTAATCCACTGGCTATTGGCTGCCGATGGTGGAGCAAGAATTAAGGCTTGGCGAAAAGCATCTTTTCGCATTTCTGCTGTTACTCGTTCATAACGTTTTAATTTGATGCCACTAGCTTCTATTACTTTGTTGATATTGTCGATAGCTCCATGCACAAATACAGGGCCAATAGAAGTGTCAAGACCTTGAAGCAATCTTTGAGCTTTTCCTAAGGAGTAGCCGGTAAGTACACTTGCTCTTCCTTCATTGGAATTACTTTGCCACCAATGATTAATTTCAGCGAATACATGTTCTTGGGGCTTCCATTTGTAAACCGGTAAACCAAAAGTGGACTCGGTAATGAAAACGTCACAGGCAATGGGTTCAAAAGGGGTGGCTATTTTATCGTTTTCCAATTTATAGTCACCAGATACTACCCAGGTCTCTCCCTTATGCTCAACTTTAATTTGGGCAGAACCTATTATGTGACCAGCGGGGTGAAAGCTAAATTTTACACCATTAATGATAATTGGTTGGTTATAATCATGAGATTGAATAGTATTGTCATCTCCCAGCCGCCAACGAATTATTGCCTCGCTCTCAGTAGGACAGAGGTAATGTTTACTGCCCCAGCGGGCATGATCGGAGTGACCATGAGTCACTATAACCTTATTGACTGGTTGCCAGGCGTCAATGTATATATCTGCTTTTTCACAATAGATACCTTTATCTGTAAATTCGAGCAGTTTCATGGTGTGATAAACAGTATTTACAAGAAAAAGTTAATTCAAAATTTCAAATTAGTAATTTCTGTGAGGGATATAAACAATTCAAGTTACAATTAATTGACAATATAAAAGATTCTTTGCAATATTACATTTTGATTCGAGTTTAAGATTAAAGTGTTCTATTCAAAGAGTTGGTTTTATTTTTAAATTCGTATTTTTATCAATTCCAGTTATTTGGCTACGCTGGTTTTCTCAAGTAGCACTTCACCATTAAAAATCATTATGATCCATTACAAGTTTTCAAAGCATGTTAATAAGGAATTTGCCCAAACATTAAGAGGAAGGATAAATGATTATTTTAACGAAAATAAAATAAGCAAAAATGCCAATTCGCAAATGGTTGGAAAATCAGTATTTGTACTTTCACTTTATTTAATGCCCCTTATAATAATGCTTATCACCAATATTAGTAGCATTGGGATTTTATTTGGTTTATGGGTTATAATGGGGATAGGTAAAGCATTTGTAGGCACAGCTGTAATGCATGATGCTCTGCATGGATCTTACAGCAAAAAGAAATCAATTAATTTACTGATGGGCTTTTCTGCGTTTGTAGTAGGTGCTAATCCAAAAATATGGCAAATTCAACATAATGTATTGCATCATACTTATACAAATATTGAGCATGCAGATGAAGATATAGTTACACCAAGTTATTTACTTCGTTTCACGCCTAACCAGCCACATAAATGGTATCATAAATATCAACATATTTATGCCGCGTTTTTTTATGGAATTTCTACTCTCACCTGGATCACAATAAAAGATTTTATCAAGGTTTTTGAATATAGGGGAGAGGGATTGATAAAATCTAAAAATGATTTTAATAAAACTTTTACTATAATTATAATTCAAAAAATTCTTTATTTAGGTCTTTTTCTTGTATTGCCCATGCTAGTATTGCCTGTGTCGCCATGGTTGGTTGTTGCTATGTTCGTAACTATGCACTTTGTCACTGGCTTGCTGCTAACGCTCATATTCCAAACTGCGCATGTAATGCCTACTTCGGAATTTTTGATGCAGGAAGAAGAAGAAATTGAAGAAAATTGGTGGGTACATCAATTGCACACCACTACTAATTATGCCACCAGTAGTCGATTTTTTAGCTGGATGATAGGCGGTTTAAATTTTCAAATTGAGCATCATTTGTTTCCCAACATTTGCCATGTTCATTATCCGAAAATTGCGTCTATCGTAAAAAATACCGCCGCTGAGTTTAATTTGCCATATTATGTGCAAAGAAGTTTTCGATCTGCAGTTATGCAGCATTTTAGTTTGTTGCGTAAGTTAGGTAGAGGGGCAAATTTTAAAATGGTATAATTTAATTGGTGTTTGCTCAAGAAAATCTTGAGCCGGGTATATTAATACCTTGTTTTCTACACAAAAATTTAATTTATGGCAAGATCACAAAATAGCTTTTTGAAAAAAGTAAAGGCAGAGAAAAAGAGAAAGAAAAAGCAGGAAAAGTTTGAAAAGAAAATGGAAAAGAAAAATCAACACTCCAGTGGAAAATTGAAGGACATGCTGGCTTATGTTGATGAAAACGGAAACATAACTACAGATAATCCTGAAGAAAAAGAAGATACCGACAAAGATGAAAAAGAGAGTTAACTAAATATTTGATTGGTATAGAAAGCCTTTCTTCCTATTATTAGGAATAAAGGCTTTCTCTTTTTTAATCTTTTAATCTTTTAATCTACAAAATCTGCATTCTGCAAATATTCCAAACTTTTTTCTACACTTACTATTGGCTCGTAATTATAATCTTCCACTTCTACTATAATTGCTTCTAAGCCTGCTTGTTCTTTCTTAGCAAAAATAGGGGCAAAATCCATTTCTCCACTGGCACCTAATTCTGCTTCATCTTTTACATGCCAAAGCTTAAATCTACCGGGGTATTTTTCAAAATAATTTACCGCTTCTTTACCACCTTCTTTAATCCAGTAAAGATCTAATTGAAAAAATACTTTTTCAGGATCGGTGTTCTCCAGCATATAGTCGTAAATGATTTGCCCTTCCAATTCACTGAACTCTTTAGCATGATTGTGATAGCCAAATTGAATTCCGGCGGATTGCGCTTTTTCTCCTATGGAATTAAAATAATTAACGTAATTTTCCAGTCCTTCCAGGCTGTCATATCCGGCACTTCCCATAAATGGTTGTACCAGGTAAGTAACTCCCAGTTCTTTATGCGCGGCAATTGCATCATCCCACCAAGTCATGATTTCATCCAAATTAGTTGAGTCCGGTAAGGCTTTTCCGGTATGTGAACTTAGTATTCGCATACCATTATCTTCCACTAATTTTTTAAATTCAGTAGGTTGCATATTATAAAATTTTCCATCGCTGTAACCAGCGGGTTCTACAAAGGTGTAGCCCATTTCGCCTAGTTTTTGAATGGTACCAACTGGATCAGATTTCATGGCTTCTTTTACTGACCATAATTGAATGCCAATGTCCTTTTTCTCATTCTCAGGCTGCTCACAGGCAAAAGCCAAAAGAAAAGCAAAGCCTGCGATGAATAAATTATTTAGTTTTTTCATGATACTTTTAAAATTTTTTAGCTGACAATAAATTAATGTGCCAATATAGCTAATTTTATTTGGGAGTTGCAATAAGTAAGTAAAAATATATGATGGTCTATCCTGCCTTTTCTTTTTGTTTTATGATGTCGTGTATAATTACTTTTCCATGTTCTTTACCATTTTCAATGAATATTTTTGCTGTTTCTTCACCGCCAATAATAGAACCGGCTAAGTATATACCAGAAATATTTGACTCATAAGAGTCTGAATTAATATCAGGAATTAAAAATTCGCCGTTTAATCTAATACCGACCTTTTGCAAAAAATCAGCATCAGGCCGATAGCCGGTCATTAAAAAAACAAAATCTATTTCAATTTCACTTTCTTCCTGATTTTTAAGGTTTTTAATTTTTACTTTTCCTTCTTCAATTTCTGTCACTGCTGATTTGAAATAGGCTCTTACTTCTTCTTTTTTAATTCTGTTAATTAAATCTGGAACAATCCAATACTTTGCCCGGTGATCTAGTTCATCAAACATATGAACCAATGTGACCTCAGCGCCATTTCTATATAAATCCAGTGCTGCTTCAATAGCGGAATTAGCCCCACCAACTACCAGCACTTTGCTGCGAGTATATTGGTAAGCTTCATCGTAGTAATGGCTCACGTGAGGAAGGTCTTCTCCCGGAATATTTAAATACCGTGGAATATCATAATACCCGGTAGCCAGCACTACTTTTGCTGATTTAAATTTCCCTTTATTAGTATCTAAGGTGAAGCTGTTGGAGTCTTTTTTTATGTTTTCTACTGTAGTGAATAATTGAATTTTCAGGTCGTAGAAATCAACAACTTTGCGATAATATTTTAAAGCTTCTATTCGGTTGGGGCGCATGCCCATAGATACAAAAGGTACTTTACCTATTTCTATATTTTCAGAAGTGGAGAAGAAAACCATGTTTATTGGATATCTTCTGATAGATTCAGTTATTCCCCCCTTCTCAATTAATAGATAATTTAGATTGCTTTTTTCTGCTTCTATGGCGCATGCAAGTCCACATGGTCCGCCGCCAACTATTATTAAATCATACATGAATAATTTATTTATTTTTGCAAAGATAAAAACCTTTTAAAGAACAGTAAAAATTGCCTTATATTTACCTTTTAAATCAATTGTATATCATGAATTTTGTTATCAAATTAATTTTCGCAGCCATTGCTGTTATCATAGCTTCTTATTTGTTACCCGGAGTAGCAGTAGATACATTTCTCACAGCAATAATTTTGGCAGCGGTATTAGCATTACTCAATGCCACCCTTAAGCCATTATTAGTTATTCTTACTATTCCAATAACCGTTTTTTCTATGGGATTATTTTTATTGGTAATTAATGCAGTAATTATACTTTTTGCTGATTGGCTAGTTCCGGGATTTGAGGTGGCTAATTTTTGGTGGGCATTGGCATTTAGTCTTATTTTATCCATCATTGTTTATATATTTGACAGTTTAACTAAGGAACGAGAATAGCTTCTTTATATAAAAGTCCTATTTTACTATTAAAAACGATTTTACTGTAAAACCCGAAAATTATGATTAACAGAAGAGATTTTATTAGCAAGTCGGCTTTGGCAGCTGGAGTAGGTGTGGCATCACCTTCTTCATTCAATATTATAACTACAAAAAGTAAAAACTTACCGGTGGTGGGGCACGGTAATTTTAGTTATCGGGTAAATAAACAATGGGGAGACCTGGAGCCTACTATCGTGCCAATAAAAGATTGTCATGAAATGGTAATGGATCTTCAGGGCAGGCTCATCATGTTGACAAACCATACCCAAAATAATATTATTATCTATGACAAATCAGGAAAAGTTTTAGATACCTGGACGCTTAATTTTTCCGGAGCCCATGGGTTAACTATTAATCAAGAAGGTGAAGAGGAGTTTTTGTACATTACAGATACCGATTTTGGCAAGGTAGTAAAAACTACACTAACTGGTAAAAAGGTTTTGGAACTTGATTTTCCTTCTGAAGTGGCTGCTTACCATGATAAGAAGCCGTATAAACCAACTGAAACAACTGTAACGCCCAACGGCGATATTTACGTAGCTGATGGATATGGTCAAAATTATATAACACGATTTGATGCCAAAGGCAAATATCTGTCTCATTTTGGTGGTAAAGGAGACGCAGAGGATCAATTTGATTGTTGTCATGGTATTGCTTTTGATTCCAGAAATCCGCAAGAACCTCAATTATTAATTACCTCGCGTTCAAAGCAAGAATTTAAAAAGTTTACCCTTGATGGTAAACACAAAGAAACTGTAAAATTACCTGGCTGTTGGATTTGCCGACCAGTTTTAAAAGGTGAGAATCTTTATTTTGCTGTGATAATAACAAAATCATGGTGGTCCTACGATGGTATGCTTGCTGTTCTGGATGTCAATGATCAGGTTATTTCTTTACCAGGTGGCTCACAGCCAACATATAATAAAGGTGTTTTACAAGAACCTGTCTACGACAACCAGACTTTTTTGAGTCCACATGACGTTTGTGTAGACAATGATGGTAATTTGTATGTGCCTCAATGGCTTTCGGGCAAAACTTACCCCTTGATGCTTGAGAGGATTTAATCAAAATTTGTAATCATGCTTGCATTAAGAGAAAAAAGAGAAAAATAGCCAATTATTCCAAAAATTTATTATTAGGGATGCAATAAGTATTATTACTAATTTGGTATTTTCCATTTTTTGATCTGCCAAAACTTCTTGTTTGATCTCTTCTTTTCTATGGATAGTTATTGGTTTAATTTTCTATATTAGATTTTGACGCTTGGCTGACATTTCGTGGTCAAATTTGAAAAAATCTTTATGAAATCGGCTTTTGTTTTTGCATAAATCCTGATTAGCCTTGTTCCTGGCTATCATATCGAAAATGTGTCCTGCACCTCCTCCAAACATAATACTAAAAGTTATGAGCTTTAAATATTTTACGGATACTCTTTCCTGCAGGTTTAACCTTGATCCTAAAGGATGCATTAACAAATTATTACCCAAATTAGTTAATCTTCCTATTGTAATACAAAAAATTAATTAACAACATGAGACAAATTTTTTTATCAGTATTTCTAATTTTCAATGCTGCAACTTTATTTTCTCAATCCAAAGTATTAACTCCTTTAGATATAGCAAAAATATCTACTGTGGCTGATGTAAAAATAAGTGAGGATGGAAACCATATCGCCTATCTTATTTCAGAGCAGGCAAATCCTTTAGAGAAAAATGAAGCTGCAAGCTATAAACTGTATACGGTTAATCCAAAAACCGGAATTGTGCTACCTTTTTACACTCGTGGCAGCATCAGTAATATAGCTTTCAGGCCTGGCAAAAATACCATTACTTTTTTAGAAAAGATGGACGAGGATAAATCAACTTCATTATACGAGTTTAGCCTGACTGGAGGAGAAGCGGTGAAGCTTTTTGAATTTGAAACGGATATAACCAGCTACGATTGGGCTGTAGATGGTAATACATTTGCATTTATAGCGAATGAAACCAAAAAGCAGGATGAAAAAGAGAATATATTACCCTACCAACCAGAACTATACGAAGAAAATCGAACGTTTAAGCATGGATATATTGTCGATTTAAAGAAAAATGAGGTTGAAAAATTAAATGTAGAGGGCTATTTTCATGCAATTGCAATTAGTCCAGATGCCAGTAGAATAGCGGCAGGTATATCTCCAACACCAAATGTAGACGATCAATACATGAAGCAAAAAATTCACTTCATTAATACGAATACCCTTGAAAAAATCAATATTGTTACTCATGAAGGGAAACTGGGATCATTCGATTTTAGTCCGGATGGCAAACAGTTAGCTTTTATTGGTGGTGCCGATATTCATGACCCTATTGACGGACGATTGTTTGTGGTTTCAGTTCAGGGAGTCGAACCTTCAAACCTACAACCCGATTTCAAAGGTCAATTTGAGTCTTTTAGATGGTTAGATAATGATAATATGGAGTTTATTGCTAGCCAAGGAGTAACCTCAGTTTTTGGATCAATAAAATCCAACGGAAAGAATTTTAAAACGCTAATAAACGAAGGGCCTGTTTTAGAAGATTTTAGTCGCTCGGCAAATGGTTACTATGCATTTTTAGCTGAAACACCTCAGCATCCTACCGAAGTGTATTTTATGAAAAAAGGAGATAATAAGCTGGAAAGATTGACCAATTCCAATCCGTGGTTAAAGGATAAAGCGCTAGGCAAACAAGAAATAATTAAATACTCCACTGATGATGGCACTGAAATAGAAGGTATAGTAATGTACCCTTTAGATTATCAGAAAGGCAAAGAGTATCCTTTAATCACAGTAGTGCATGGTGGTCCAGAAGCACATTACGACAATGGATGGCTCACTTATTATTCCTCTCCCGGACAAATGGCCACGCCATTAGGTTATGTTGTGTTTTACCCCAATTATAGAGGTAGTACAGGAAGGGGAGAGGCTTTTGCTAAGAGTAGTCAAGTTGATCTGGCTGGAGCTGAATTTGATGATATTGTCGCTGGGGTTGATTACCTTATAGAAGAGGGAATTGTAGATGAAAATAGAGTAGGTGTTACAGGAGGTTCATATGGCGGATATGCAACAGGGTGGCTAAGTACACGCTATACGGACAAGTTTGCTGCCGGGGTAATGTTCGTGGGTATCAGCAATAATATTTCCAAATGGGGAACAAGTGATATTCCGGAAGAGCTTTTTCTGGTGCATGCGCGCAAACGCGTTTGGGATGACTATGATTTCTTTTTGGAAAGAAGTCCTATATTTTATGCTGGTCAAGCTAAAACACCTTTGCTGATCATGGCCGGGGCAGAAGATACACGAGTACATCCGAGTCAATCTATTGAGTTGTACCGTCACATAAAAGTGAGAACTGATACACCTGTTAGGTTAGTTCTTTATCCTGGCGAAGGACACGGCAACAGGAATGCTACTGCCAGATTGGATTACACATTACGTCAATTACGTTGGTTTGGTAAATATTTGAAAGGTGAAGATTACGATTTGGAAGCACCGGTTGATCCTCAAGAGTTTGAGTAGAAAAAAGATAAAATTATTAAGAAAGCAACCAGGAGTCATTCTTAAGGCAAACGACAGATAATTTCACCATGGATGACTTAGATGTTATGCCTTCACGGATTAGTTATAAAAATGCTCACGTTTTTTTTGATTCTGATTTGAAACGTTTAAATCTGTTAATTCCAATCCATCAAAATCACTTTTTCTTTTTAGCTTCCTGCATTGGGTTAGATCCTCCGTATCGGCTTCTTCTGTCGCCCTTTCTATTTTTATACATTTCAAACCTGGTGGGTATATACTGGCGGGGGAAGAAATTATTTTCAATTTGGGTATCAGCAGTTTCCCTAAAAGGATCTAAAACTACTTGTTTTAATTCTTTTTCAAATGCAAATACCTTATTGATCTCTTCAGTGTTGTAGCGCCAAATTTCTGCTGGTATTTTTTGCACAACTTTTGAATCATCCCGAAAGGTAAACTCGATAATAAGGGGCATTACCAGACCTCCAATATTTTTAAATGTGATCTCATAAAAATTATAATCAGCATTTAAAAGTTTTTTTTCATCTTCGTCTAAAGAAGCTACAAAGCTTTTGTATTTTGATATTTGTTTGTCAGTTACCTCAAATTCATCATAATTGTTATAAAAATCTTTCATATCAGGGTTAGTTTCCACCACTTTTTCTATACCCTGGTTGTAGACTTGTGATATGTGTTTCTTACGAGCCTCTTCTTTAGTCTTTGCAAGAGGATTTTCAACGGCTGGATTCATGGTACTTAGTTTGTAATAATCCACATCAGCTATTGCTAAATCTACATGATCAGTGGTATAAAACCACCCCTTCCAAAACCAATCGAGGTCGAAGGCACTGGCATCTTCCATTGTACGGAAAAAATCTTCAGGCTTTGGATGCTTAAATGCCCATCGGTGAGCATAGGTTTTAAAGGCAAAATCAAAAAGGTCGCGCCCCATCACCGATTCGCGTAAAATATTTAGAGCGGTTGCTACTTTGGCATAAGCATTTTCTCCGAATTGTTTTACTTGTTCAGAGTTTGTCATTACCGGTACCATACCATCTTTATCACCTTTCATATAATAAACAATATTTGCGGCAGGGCCTCGCCGAGACGGATAATTCTCATCCCATTCTTGTTCTGCAACAAACTGACAAAAAGTGTTTAATCCTTCATCCATCCAGGTCCATTGTCTCTCATCAGAATTGATTATCATCGGGAAAAAGTTGTGGCCTACTTCATGAATTATTACCGAAATCATGCCATACTTCAAAGCTTCTGAATAGGTGCCATCCTTTTCAGGCCGGCCATAGTTAAAGCAAATCATTGGATATTCCATACCATTGCTTGCCTCTACTGAAATTGCTACCGGGTACGGATAGTCAATAGTCATGCGACTGTAAACTCTTAGCGTATGTGCAACCACTTCAGTTGAATATTTTTCGTACAGTGGGTTTGCTTCTTTGGGATAATAAGACATGGCCATCACTGTACGCCCGTTTATGTTTACTCCCATGGCATCCCAAATTAATTTGCGGCTACTAGCCCAGGCAAAATCTCTTACGCTATCTGCATGATAAATCCAGGTTTTTTGATTTTTAGTACTGCTCTTTTCTTTAGCTTCTACTTCTTTCTGGCTTACAATTATCACCGGACTGTCAGCAGTTTTAGCTTTTTCATAAAGTTCTTGCTGTTTCACGGTAAGTATTTCATCAGCATTTTGTAGGGTACCAGTAGATGCAACAATATGGTCAGCTGGAACTGTTATTTTTACTTTATAGTCGCCAAATGGCAAGGCAAATTCTCCCCTTCCTAAAAATTGCTTATTTTGCCAGCCATAAAGGTCATCGTAAACCGCCATACGGGGAAACCACTGAGCAATGGTATAGAGGTAATTTCCATCTTCTTCAAAATATTCTTTACCACTACGACCTCCAACTGCACTGCGGTCGTTGATATTGTACCACCAACCTACAGAAAAAACCATTTTATCACCGGGCTTTAATGGCTTTGGTAAATCTACGCGCATCATAGTACGATGAATAGTAAAGGGTAAAGATTGACCATCTTTGCTTTTTACATATGTTATCTTATGGCCCAAATCGAAATCATGACCTAATATCCGATTTATTTGGCTTCCAGACATTTTATTTTTAATAGTTGAGGTTCTGGTGCTGTAGCTGTCAGAATCTTGTTGTCTCATATTTTGATCTAGCTGCAACCATAAGTAATGCAAGACATCTGGTGAATTATTATGATAGGTTATTGTTTCATCACCTTTTATAGTCTGGTTTTCATCACTTAAAGTTACCTCTATATCATAATCTGCCTTTTGCTGCCAATATTTCCAGCCTGGAGCTCCGGAGCCAGCTCTGTAAGCATTGGGAGTGTTTAAAAGGTAGTCTAATTGTTCAAATTTTCTATTTTCATAAAAATCTTGTGCAGCAGTAAATTGGAATAATATTGTAGATAATAGGATTGACAAGTAAATTTTTTTCATTACCAAAATTTTGCATTATAAATTAAATATACCGAAACAATTATTACCGTTATAGAAACTAGGCTTGACCATTGCTTTTGTTTTAAATTGGCTTTTTCAGTTACTAGCCATGATAACAAGAAAAAAACTGCTACAATTACCAATTGCCCAATTTCTAACCCAAAATTAAATGCAAATAGTTGTAAAATAATATTTGCATTCTTACCAAGCAAGCTCTGTAGATAATTGCTGAAACCAAGTCCATGAATTAAGCCAAAAATGGCGGCATACAAGTAGTTAAGTAAGCTAAATTTGGTTTGCTTGCTAAGCAAGTTAGAAAGGGCAGTAATAAATATGGTAACGGGTATGAGAAATTCAATGATAGCCGGTGAAAAAGTTAAAATCTTAAATGTAGCCAAGGCAAGCGTAAACGAATGACCTATCGTGAAAGCAGTTACAAGGATTAATACTTTATCCCAGTCTTTCCAATAAAAAACAGCGCATAAGGCAATTATAAATAGAATATGGTCGTAACCATTAATATCAAGGATATGCTCTAAACCTAACTGAAAATAAATGGCAAAAGATGACATTTATAATAAATTAAATAATTTTTTGTTTATTTGATATCGTTTTGCTGTTAAGTACACAAAATTAGTTAAAAATTAATATATTTTTGACAATAGATTAAAAATAGTTTTATTTAAATTTACGGATGAATGATTATAACAAAATTAATAATTTGTTTCCTTTCTTATTTTGTTGCTCATCCTTTTCATGTAAGTGTTTGCGAAGTAAATTATAAACAAGGAGAAAACACATTGCAAATTTCGCATCGCATATTTATGGATGACTTAGAAAACGCCCTCAGTGATTACTCAAAGGAAAAGATATACATGCAAAAAACTGACGAGAAACTTATTCGTGAAGCTTTAGAAAATTACCTCGGGGAAAAATTTGAAATTTTGGCTGGAGGTTCTATCATGGATATGTCATTAATCGGTTATGAAATTGAACGAGATGTCGTTTGGGCCTATCAAGAGGTCCAAAATGTAAAATCGTCTTCTCGTATTATCATTACCAATAAATTATTGTTAGAAATTTTTGATGACCAACAAAACCTTGTTCATGTATCCCGCCAGGGCACTACCCAGTCAATAAGATTGAATAAAAGAAAACCTTCCGATAGTATTAGTTTTGAGTAAATATCAATTTAAAAAATAATCATGTATGATTTTTGATATTTGGGTTGATTTCAGTTATCAAAAATATGTTATATTAGCATTTTATATTATAAAGCAACCACAAATTGAGTTTTAAAGCCAGAAATATAGGATTTGTCATATTAAGTCTTTTTATAATTCACAACAGTTTTGGGAATACCAATTTAGACAGCTTATGGCAATTATATAATAAAACTGATAAGGATACAGTAAAAGCAGATGCTTTGGTAGCGTTGGGCTTAGCTTATCAGAATATAAATCTTGATTCAGCTTATTTACTTTCCAGGCAAGCTTTTAATCTTTCCAATCAAATTGATTATCAAACAGGAATGATGTATGCACTTTTTGATGCGGGCGGTACAAAAAGGAGAATTGGTGAATACGGAAGAGCATTAGACCTTTATGATAGCTGTATGGAGATTGCTCATAAAACTGATCGGCAAGATATAATTGGTAAATTATATAATGATATAGGCATTGTATATGAAAAAGTAGCAAAATTTGCAAAGGCTATTGATTCTTATAAAAAATCTTTAGCCGTAATGACCCGATTACAAGACACATTGAGGGTTGGTTTTGCCTACTTAAACCTCGGAATAATTTACATGTATGATAAGAATTATGAGTTAGCAAAGTCTTATCATAATGCAGCTTTAGAAATATTTGAAGATTATGAATATAAAAAAGGCATTGCTTATGTGTTTAACAATTTAGGCGTGATAGCAGATGAACTTAAGCAATATGATTCAGCATTATTTTTACATAAAAAATCTTATCAAATAAAAGAGGAATTGAAGGAAAAACTAGGTATTGCTACCAGTTTAAGCAATTTGGCGCAAGTGCTTGAAAAATTAAATCGTACCGAGGAAGCTTTTAAGGAAATAAATCATGCCATTGAAATTACACGACAAATCAATGACCCCCACCAACAAAGCCAAAATTATTTAGTATTAGCTAAGCTTTATCTAAAAAATGAACAACCTTACGAATCAATAAAGTATTTAAATAAAATTATTGAATTTTCAACAGCTACTAACACCTTTACCATTAGCAGTGATGCCTATCAATTGTTGTCACAGGCTTATAAGCAAAATAAGGACTACTCAAAAGCATTTGAGGCTTACAAAAATCATAAAATTGCTAATGACAGTATTTATAGTAAAGAAAAACAACAGGAAATTTCATTTTTACAAATTGAATTTGAAACCCGAAAAGTTGAAAATGAAAATATACTCCTCAAAAAAGAAAAGGAAAGCCAGGCCTCTATTATAAGTAAACAAAGGATGCTTGTAATTGCCTATTCAGTAATATTATTATTAGTACTTTCACTTATTGGTATTTTGTATAATTCCAATGCAGCGAAATCAAGAATGAATAAGCTACTACAGCAAACCAAGCGAAAAGTTGAAGAAAGAAACCTTGAATTAGAAAGCTTGAATAATGAAATTTCATTGAAAAAAAATTCTATTGCTGATCAAAACAAAGAATTAAAACATATCAACAATGTAAAAGATAAGTTGATTAGCATTATTTCTCATGATTTTCGTAGTCCTTTAAGCTCACTTAAGGGGTTTGTACAATTGATTAATGAGAATGAAATAGACCACGAACAAATCAAAGAGCTTTCTCGCCACTTGTCTGAGCAAGTAAATAATACTAGTAGCTTACTTGATAACTTACTGCTTTGGACAAAAACGCAACTTAAAGGTATGGCCATTGAATTTGTTACTTTTCCAATTGCAGAAATAATTGAAGAAAATATTAAGCTGTTTAAAGCTCAAGTTGAGCTAAAGGAATTGGAAATAGAAAATCAAGTTTCTCACAGCATTAAAATATGTGCAGATAAAGAAATGATGAAACTGGTTTTGAGAAATATATTAAGTAACGCCATCAAGTTTTCTCATAAAAATAGCTATATCGTTATTTCACAATTAGATACAGAAGAGGAAACGGTTATTTCGATTACCGACTCTGGTGTAGGAATGAATGAGGAAACCATAATAAACTTATTTTCCGGTAATGTAACCACTACATTAGGTACTTTTAGAGAAAAAGGTACTGGCTTAGGATTAGTGTTATGTAAAGATTTTGTAGAGATGAACAATGGGAAAATTAAAGTAGAGTCTGCTTTTAATTTAGGCACAACCATCACGTTTTCTATTCCCAAAACCAATATTGTTAAGTTTTCCCATAATTAATTTAAGGAGTTTCATAAGAGCCAATTTTATATCTTAGCCGAATTTTCTTAGTCTCTTCACCTCAACAATTTTAAATTCCTGGGTGACATATACGCGGTCCAAAGGCCAGCGCATAATGGCCGAAGTTGCATCGAAAGTATTATAAAAACCTCTGCCCACCCTATCGTTATTAATTAATAATAGACTTAAGCTAAAAAAGAAGTAGAAAAAAAATCCTTAACATGTCTTGCTAGTTAAATGACTTCTAATGACAACCTCAACCTGATGCAGCAAAAGAAAGTTTATGGACCAATTTTACTCATATTTGCAACAAGCGTATTTAAATATCAAAATATATAATTAGTATAGCATATATATGAAATTTAACATGAAATGCATTTTTAAAGATAAAATAGCAATTTAGGCTGTGATATTAATAATATCAAAAAATGCAATTTATTTCTATTATGCTAGGTTAATCAAAAATAATTAATTATTTTTGATTTTAAAATCATTAATTTGTAGTCAATTTTTCAGCTATTTTAAAAAGTAATTATGTTTAAAGTAGGTTTAACTAGAGATTTTTTAACAAAAGAAGGCAAGCTTACCTATAAGAGCATTGGCCTGGATATATTCGATAATTACCCGGAAATTGAATATGAGTTTTTGGAAAATCACCAATCACCTATAACTCCGGAAATGCTAAAAGGCTACGATGCCATCATTTCTCTTACCCCGGCATACAACCAGGATAGCTTCAATGGCGTGGATAAGTTGAAGGCCATTTGTCGTTTTGGGGTAGGCTACGACATGGTAGATTTAGATGCCTGCAGGCAGGCCAATGTGATGCTCACCATCACCCGGGGCGCAGTCAACCATTCCGTTGCCGAAGCCACCATCATGTGGATGCTAACCCTTTCTCACAAAACTTTCATCAAAGACAAATTAGTTCGTAATGGACAGTGGGCTGAGCGCAGTAAGTTCATGGGCTCCGAAATCAGGGGGCATACCATCGGCATCATTGGCCTGGGAGGTATTGGGGGCAAAATCGTGGAATTGCTGGCACCATTTCAGCCGGCTCGCATCATCGCTTTCGACCCCTATACCAATGCCAACCAGGCAAAATCACTGGGAGTAGAACTGGTAGCCTTGAATGATTTAATGAAAGATTCTGATTTTATTTCTGTTAATTGCCCGCTTACCGATGAAACTCGTGATATGATTGGGCAGGAGCAACTCAGCTTGTGCAAAGAGACTGCCTATATCATCAACACTGCCCGCGGCGGCATCATCAATTATCATGCGTTGCTGGATATTTTGAAAAATAAGGCCATTGCAGGTTATGCTACAGATGTCTTTGACCAGGAGCCTCCTGATACGGATGACCCGCTGTTGCAAATGGAAAATGTAATCGTGGCGCCGCATTCCATTGCCTGGACCGATGAATTATTTGAAACTATTGGCAGGATGGCTTGTCAGCAGGTGGTGCAAATTTATAAAGGTGAAAAACCCGACCATTTGATCAATGAAAAAGTATTTGAAAATATTACATAAACCCAAAAATTTACGCTTATGGAAAGTATGGTAAGTAATGGTGTACAGGTAGATGTACAAAAATATGAACAGTTTATCGGCGGTACATTTGTTAGAAATAATGAAAATACCCGCTTTATTGAAGTGCTGGATCCTACCACAGAGGAAGTAATTGCCCTGGCCCCACGAGGTACCTCAGCCGATGCTGACCTGTCAGTGCAGGCAGCCAAGCATGCCCAGGAGGCCTGGAGCAAAAAAACTTCCATCGAAAGGGCAGGTTACCTGAAGCAAATGGCTCGCGTAATCCAGGAAAACAGGGTGCATCTGGCCAAAACGCTTAGCCGGGAACAGGCCAAGATAATGCCCCTGGCCCAGGTAGAAATTGATGTCACAGCCGATTACTACGACTATTATGCCGGGCTGGCACGTTCCTACGAGGGAGAAATCATTCCCAGCGACCGTCCCGGAGAACAAATATTGCTGCATAAATTTCCGATTGGAGTTGTGGTAGGTATTTGCCCCTGGAATTTCCCGTTTTTCGTGATGGCCCGAAAAGTTGCCCCTTCACTACTTACCGGCAATACTGCTGTAATTAAAGTAAGTGAAGAGACTCCACTTACCAGTCTGGAGTTCATTAAACTGATCCAGCAAATTAACCTGCCCAAGGGTGTGCTCAATGTGCTTACTGGTTATGGAGATGAGGTAGGCGAAGCACTCACCAACAACAAAGATGTGGGCATGATCAGCCTTACCGGCAGTGTACGTGCCGGAGAAAGGGTAATGGCCGCCGCCGCCAAAAATATCACCAAGGTTTCCCTGGAACTGGGCGGTAAAGCGCCAGCCATTGTCTGCGACGATGCTGACCTTGATCTGGCCGTAAAATCCATTGTTACCTCAAGGGTTATTTACAGCGGACAGGTATGTAACTGTGCGGAAAGAGTGTACGTGGATGCTAAAGTGTATGATGAATTCATACAAAAGCTTACGGCTGCCATGGAAAAGGTAAAAGTGGGACACCCCATGGATGATGGAGTGGAAATGAGTTCGCAAATTAACAAAACTCAGCTAGATAAGATTACCAGCATGGTAAATAAGGCCGTACAGGAGGGTGCCAAAGTATTGATGGGTGGAAAGCGACACCCGGGTTTTGAAAAAGGCTACTATTTTGAGCCTACCTTAATCGTTGATGTGGAACAACATTCGGATATTATCCAGAATGAAATTTTTGGGCCAGTTTTGCCAATTGTAAAAGTAGACTCCTTCGATGAAGCCATTCGTCTGGCCAATGACAGCGAATTTGGCCTGACTTCTTCTGTTTTTACCAAAGATTTGAATAAAGCGCTTAAGGCAACCCAAGAAATAAAGTTTGGTGAAGTGTACGTAAACCGGGAAAATTTCGAAGCTATCCAGGGATTTCATGCAGGTTGGCGCAAGTCAGGTATCGGTGGTGCCGATGGAAAGCATGGGCTGGAAGAGTATTTACAAACTAAGGTAGTTTACATACAACAACAAATTTAAGCAGGGACCATTTCAAAAACTCATGACACAACAACAAGGAAACAGGTTCAAAGACCAGGTAGTCTGGATAAGCGGAGCTGCCAGTGGCATTGGACGTGGCATTGCCGAGTTTTATGCCAATGAAGGAGCAGAGGTAAGTTTGGTAGACAATAATAAAATACTGGGAGAATCACTGGCCAAAGATATTTCAGTGGCTGGTGGTACCTGTAAATTTTTTCATTGTGATGTAAGTGATGAATTTGCTTTAAAGGCCTCAATTGAAAAAACATTTGAAATATTTGGCAATCTCAATATATTGGTAAATAATGCAGCTAAAATTTTAATTAAGCCGCTGCATCAAATTAGCCTTGAGGAATGGGACGACCAAATGGCGGTGAATTTACGAGCTTATTTTCTCAGTTTTAAGTATGCGTATCCTTATTTGAAACAGAATGAATTAAGCTATGTGGTCAACATTGGCTCGGTCAATAGTTTCGTAGGCCAGGCCAATACTCCCGGCTACAATGCTTCCAAAGCTGCTATTTTAAATTTGAGTAAATCCATTGCCATCGATTATGCTAAAGATGGTATTCGCTGCAACACGGTTTGCCCGGGAATTACCGATACACCCATGCTCCGGGAGCACATGGGAAGCGAAGAAGCTTTAACTAAAAGACTTACCCGGGCGCCTATCAATCGCGTACTATCAACTTATGAAGTTGCCAAAGCAGTGGCCTATCTGTCCTCTGAAGATTCATCCGGTATTACCGGTACCAACCTGGTAATTGACGGAGGTTATTTGGCTACTGCCGAATGGGGAGGAAATCATCATGAATGAACCAAAATTTGCCTGCGCGGACTATACATTTCCGCTGCTACCACATGACAAGGTACTGGACGTAATCCGTCTGCTGGAATGTCCGGGCATTGATATTGGCTTGTTTAGTGGCAGGTCGCATTTACGACCGGAAAGTGAATTTGAAAATATCAAAGCTAATGCCCGAAAGCTTAAGCAAAAGCTGGATGAGCGGGGGTTGATAGCCTCTGATGTGTTTTTGCAATTGGATACAGATTTAGCTAAAATGGCCATCAATCATCCGGATGATAATATCAGAAAATACGGGCGGAAGCAGTTCCTGCATTTGATTGAATATGCGACTGAATTGGGAGCTGATCACATCACCTGCCTGCCGGGTATGTTTTTTCCGGAAGTAGAGGAGCGAAAATCGCTTGACTTAATTCACCAAGAGTTGCACTGGCGGGTGGAACAGGTTAAAGCTATCGACTTAAATTTTGGCGTGGAGGCGCACATTGGCTCACCAT
>CAZQEZ010000061.1:0-26636 GCA_964592475.1 uncultured Roseivirgaceae bacterium | reverse complement strand
AGTCTTTTAGAAATATTGAATTGATAATTGGAATTGTCATTTGCGGTGGCAGTTGTTGTCACTTGCTGCCCTGATAGCAATTCATCTAAATTAATAAATCTACTTTCCAAATCAGCTTCAATTAATATCGGTTGATATTTAAGAAAAAGGTAGGCCATCACGTTTTTAAACATGCCATTGAGAAGAAAATCACTTTGCCCAACTTGGCCTGAAAAATTACTGATGGCCAAGGCGTCATTCTTAAATAAAAAATTACCATCAAATTGCCTAAATGGTAAATTAAAATCTGCCAGTTCGAAATTGAGCTGTTGTAAATTGACCTCTCCGGCCGACCGGGTTTTCCTTAAATCCTTAGCCGTTTTTATATCTTTTAAATATCCATAAAAATCTATATCGGCTAAAATGCGCCCACTGGCATTGTGGATTTTTTTAATGGGATAAAATTCTAAAAACGAATTGACTTCCAAGTCTGCTTTCAATTGCAAATCGATCAGATAGCGATCAAAATTCTGAATTTTTAAATCACTGGTAAATGTTTTGCCTTCAAATTTACCCCTTACCTGCTTTAATATTAATTGGCTGGTAGCTGCTGATTTGGCTTGACCATTGGTAAAACTACCGGTAAGTGAGACTTCATCAACCGATTTATTATATTTTGGATGATAAAAGGTAGCATCGTTACAACTAAAATTCATTTCTACCAATGGTATTTGACTATTGGCATAGCTACCATTAATAGCGCATTGCAATTTCATTTCCCCTTTGCTGCGATATACCTGGTAATCTTTGGCAGTGTTTTCTGGCAACAGCGATACTAAGCTTTCAATATTGGTTTTATCTGTTTTAATATGGAAATCAAGCAGGTTGTCATTTGTTTTCACAGTGCCATTAAAATCATATTTCGCCCCTAATAATTCAACTTCCCCTTTTTGTACAAATAATTCCTTTTTCTGATTGAAATAATCGAGATCACTTGACCAATACATTTTACGATTGTTGGCATATTCTTCCTGATTTATCAACATCGATTTAACCAGCAAATCACCTTTACTGACCACGCTATATTTTTGGTTTTCTATTTGCAGCTGACTATTGAATTGTTCGAAATAAGCATTTAAATAAAAATCGCTTTCCTCATCCAGGTAATAAAGCGAAACATTCTTCAAGTCTACATTTTCAAATTTGAAAGAAACTTTACTTTTATTTCCGGATTCACTTTCCTTGTTTGCTTTAAAAAATTGATAATTTACACTACCATCCTTCAAGCGCCTTAAATTAACGGCTCCGTCTTCTAAATAGAAATGATCAATGGTATAATTGCTGGTTAACAATTGCCAAAAGCCAAAAGTACAGTAAACGTTTTGCAAGGTTGCCAGGGGATTTTCATTGCCGGGCAGGCTTTCTTTTACATTTACCTGATGAAAACGAATAGCAATTTGGGGAAACTTATCTAATAATGATAAATCTATTTCAGCTACTTCTACCGGTGTGTTGATTTGTTTATTAGTCTCTTCTAAAATTAACTTTACTACTTTATCACGATTGTGATAAACAATAGCGAAAGCGATGGCTAGCAACGCGACCAAGCTAATTGACGAAATTAGAATAATGTGATATATTTTTCGCCAGATACTTTTTTTCCTGCCCTTTTTCTTCTTGCGAGCCTGCTTGTTAGTTGAATTTAATGGTTGTTTGTATCTATTTTTACTACTCATTTCCAGCTTTTAGTAAACTAAGCTATTAACGCAATTAATATGCCGCTATTGGCAAAGATGGGCAAATAAAAATTTCTTGATGAAAATTTGGGTATAAAAAAACAGCTGGAAATTGCTTTTCAGCTGTCTAAAGATTTTTACACATGTTTAACAAAGGACTAGTGCAAAACTAGAGGAAAGTAGGTAGGAATAAATCGAGAATTGTTTCAGAAGCTTACACATGAAATATACAAGCAAACCCGGTATTCATTACTCACTATTCCGCGTGTATTGCTAATATTACCCACAGCTTAATTAATTCTATTCGATTTGCTATTTATAAGTATTCATAAGTTTTTAATAAGATGCCAATTGTGATATAAAAATTACATAGGCCTTATTGTTAAAAACGAGCAATTTTAATAATTCATTCATAAGATTTTGGCCAAATAGCCAACCACCTGAATTTCACTCAAAATACTTATTTAACAGATCCTTCATTACCGTTGGCATTTCACTTACTTTTGCTGTTTTCATAGCAATGAATACCAGGGTTGTTTCTCCAATATTAAGTAAAGTATTTTCCTGATTGAATACTTCATACTTAAATATCATGCGTGTGGTCGGCTTTTGTTCAATTTTTACGTTGATGGTAAGCAAATCGTCATACTTAGCCGGCCGTATGTATTTGCATTTCAATTCCAAAACCGGCATCATTACTCCTGATGCTTCCAGTGCTTTGTAAGAAAAATCCAGACTGCGAAGCATTTCTACCCTTGCTACTTCGTAATAGGTAGCGTAATTGCCATAATATACGTAACCCATTTGATCAGTTTCAGCGTATCTAACTCTAATATTAGTTGAAAAAGAAAACATTATTTTAAAATTTAATTTTTGATGGTTATTATCGGGTTTTACACCCAAAACTGCTTTAGCACCTTCAACGTTTCATCATGAATCTGATGGTTTGAGGCAAATATTTCGCCGGTGAACAAATAATTATCGGTACCGGAAAAATCTGTTACCTCTCCTCCGGCCTGCTTTACAATCAAAGCACCCGCCGCAATATCCCATGGATTCAAATTAAACTCATAAAAGCCCTCTAGTCGGCCACAGGCCACGTATACCAAATCGACAGCAGCACTACCTAATCTACGTACGCCGTGAGAATTAGCCATGAAATGCTGAAACATAGCCATGAATTTATCCATTTGCAGTTCTCCATGATATGGGAAGCCCGTGGCTAAAAGACTCTCCTTTAAATTGTTTATTTGTGAGACCTTAATTATGTTTCCATTGAGGTAGGCATTACCTTCCTTATGCGCGTGAAAACATTCATCCGCATTTATTTCATACACTACCCCACTTAGCAGTTCCTGCTTTTTTACAAGGGCTACACTGGTCGAGTAAATTGGTAAATTATGTAAAAAATTAGTAGTGCCATCTATGGGGTCTATAACCCAATTATATTTTTCTGCTGGTTCTGCCGTGCCTTCTTCAGCAATAAAACCAGCCTGCGGCACTATTTTGCTCAAAGCATTGACAAATTTCTCCTCGGCTTCTTTATCTACATACGACACCAGGTCGTTAAAACCATTTTTTTGTTCGACCCTACCATGATCAAAATTTTTTCTTTCCTGGCGTATAAATTCTCCTACTTCTCTGCTTACTTCAACTACTTGATTGCTTATTAATTCTAAATTCATCTTTTCATTCTTTTTTTCACAATTGATGCTAATAGGATAAATATTGATAGCCACAAAGATGTTCTGGCCAGGTAGTCACCATACACAACATAAAAAGTTAACTCTTCATTTTTATTCAAATCTGCTCTTATAACCGCTGGCTCCCAATATTCTGTGGCATGACTAATATTGCCCGTTTGATCGATAAAGGCGGAAATACCTGTATTGGCTGAGCGAGCAATGCTTCGCCGGGTTTCAATGGCTCGCGTGGTGGCATAGTGTAAATGCTGACGATGGCCGGGTGTATTGCCCCACCACCCATCATTGGTAATGATGAAAATATAATGAGCACCATTTCTAATAAATTCAGCCATAAACTCACCATAGATCGATTCATAGCAGATTGCAGGGGCTATACCCACCCCATTTTCGTTGTAAAACACAGTTCTTTCTTTTTGTCGACCCAGAGAACCAGTTGTTCCACCCAGGTCAAAAATCCATTCCGTAAGAAAATTCAAAACCTTGGGATATGGCAATATTTCGACCCCAGGAACAAGTTTTGACTTATGATAAGTCTTTTTAATACCATTTTCATTCATAAATAAGGCAGCATTGAATACATCGTAATAGCCAAGATCATCACGATATCTAGCGGTGGGTGTAGCTTTATCTACATTTAAATATTGCTGATAACTGGTAATACCGGTGAGAACAGATAGTGCGGAAAATTGGTTTTCCAGCTCTGCTATGGTATCCAAAATCGGATACCTGTCCAAGCTAACTTCATTAAAAACATTGTCAATAGCGGTTTCGGGCCACACCAAAAAACTAGTTTCTGTAGTTAATTCTTGTTGTGATAGGTTTATGAATTTTTCTACCTGCTGCTGGTAGGGTATAAATTTTTCGCTGCCAATAAATTTTTCCGAGTAAGGATCTATATTAGGTTGCGTCACAACTACCTCTACAGACTCCTGGCTTTCTTCATGGCTTGCACCAATAAGGTATGAACCAATGCTGGGAACAACGAGCAAAGCTATTGCAAAAGTAAGCCATCTCATTTCGGGCTTTTTTATTGTACCTTTATAAAATAATGAAAAAAACAAGGCCAGGTTTAAAAGCCAAATCCATAGAGCTCCGCCAAAAGCACCAGTAAATTCATACCATTGAATTAATTCGGGTATCATGGCAAATCCGTTGCCTAAATTGAGCCAGGGCCAGCTAATATCCCAGTTAAGGTGAATATATTCAAAAGCCAGCCAATAACAAACCAATCCTAAATACCCAAACAAATCTCCGGCAGCTTTTCGGGTAAGATGAAACAGCCAGAAAGTAATTGCCATAAATAAGGTATTGAGCACTAGCATAGCTATGGCTCCTGCCGGAGTAGAATTCCATACCCACCAGGTAGTAGCCACATTCCAAATAAAAAAGGCCAGATAACCAAAGCCAAATACCTTCCTGCCAGACTTGCTACTGTTTTTCTGCAGGTAATCCTGTAAGATCAAAAGAGGAACTAAGCCTATGAACAAGAAATAGGGTACCGGTGATGTAGGCCAGCCTATCCAAAGCAAAATGCCACTTGAAACACTGAGAAGCCAGGGCAAAGCTTTCTTATTTTGCCAATTATTTATAGTCATGGTCTTCAATTTAGAATGTCAAAAATAGAAATAAATATGGAAGGGCACGAAGATGTATGGGGAAATAAAATCTAATTTGGAAAATAAAGAAAAACTTTGAGCTTCAAATGCTTATTTTATGAAACTCAAAGTTTGATTTTTTTCTAATTGACCCTGAAAGTTGCGCTTGTTTCATCGCTTTCTTTATAACCATAGCGGACAGCTTTGGCCCTGATTATTTTTTCTTCTCCTTTATTGAGGTGAATAGGGCCGGTATAAAGCAACCAGCGGGCATCTTCTCCTTCCTCCAATGTGTAAGCCATTGAAGCACCCTGCGTGGCACAGTAAAACTTCACGGTCATGGGTCCCGTAAATGCTCCACCGTCGTCAGTTAAACTGCTAGCCCTGTTTTCCGGAGAATTGGGCACAAAGTGTACAGATGAAGTTTTAGGCTGTTCATTACCCTGGTACATTTGCCATACCATTTGCGATTCTGGTAGATCGCCCAGGTCTTTGCTCTCGATACGCCAATGGTCCAGTCTTTGCCTCATTTCAGCTAGTTTTTCCTGGTATTCCGGCTCATTCACCAGGTTGTTGATTTCATGAGGATCTTCTATGCTATGGTAAAGTTCCTCTGGAGGTCGGGTATCACTCATCCAAAGTTTTTGTACTTCGTTCAAACCTCCCTCGGCTTGCAATCGCAACAGCTCTTTCATAATATTGCTTCGGTTTCGATAGGGAATCCATAATACATAAGGCTGATTAGGGTAATAATTGCGTACGTAGCGAAATTCTTCATCTCGTACCGCCCGCACCATGTCGTACGATTCGTCAAAACGATCACGGGTGTTTACCAGGAATTCCGGTTCTTCAGCAACTTGTGGCCCGAGGAAAGGACGGCCCTGCATATGGGCAGGCACAGGTACGCCGGCCAATGAAAGGACTGTAGGTCCCCAATCGATGGAACTGATCAAGCGATCATTGACAGAACCTTGCGGAATTTTGCCCGGCCAACGCACAATAAACGGCACTTTTGTGCCACTATCATAGGTCCAGCGCTTACCCCGGGGCATGCCGTCGCCATGGTCGCTCCAGAAAAACACGATGGTATTGTCGGCCAGCCCTTCTTCTTCCAGTGCTTTTAAGTGCTCGCCCACGATAGTATCCAGGCGAGCAATATTTTCATAGGAGCGAGCAATGTCTTTACGCACTTCTTCCGTGTCAGGATAGTAAGGAGGCACCTCCACAGTGCTGATATCCCAATAGACAGGATCGGGCCAGTTTTTACTTTCGTGCGTTAAAGTATAATTGAAAATACTAAAAAATGGCTGTTCCTGATCAGAGCGATTTTTATAGTGCGCTTTAGTGCTATTCTCATCCCAAATGGTGACAGGTGTGCCGAATGTATTGAATTGATAATCAGTTTTTGAATTGTTGGTACAGTAATAACCTGCTGCACGTAAATATTCAGTAAAAGCTTTTACATAAGGCGGTGGTACCGATGCATAAGGAGTAGGCAATTCACCAGTACTACCGCGATGCCCGGTACGCATGTGCTGCGTGCCAATGGTAGTGGGATACATCCCGGTAATAATGGCTGAGCGATTGGGTGCGCATACAGGTGCAACGGTGAACACATTAGTAAATTTCATGCCATCGGCGGCCAGCTGATCAATTTTGGGAGTAATAGCTACAGAATCACCGTAGGCACCTATTCTGGAGCTGATGTCTTCGCAACTGATCCAGAGAATATTGGGTTTCTGCTTTAAATTAACATCTTGAAGTAATACTTCATTGGTAGCATCAGATGGAGATCCTTCTATGGAAGTTTTTTCATTGTCGCAGTTGGTAAAACAAAATACCAATATTAATAATGTAGTTAATAATTTAAAATTCATAGGTTCGTTGATTTTATTTTTGCCTTTAAAGTTAATGCAATTTACCCCTTATGAAAAATTATAATAAGTGATATTTTGAATGCGTCGGAGAAAGAAAGCATCCTGAGTAAAGCCAGGCAAAATTTATCCAATAATCAGAAATACTTCAAAAAGCTAAAAAAACATAAAAAAGCCCTGGATAAAGAAGTACATCCTTTGCATGATGAAGTGTTTGCCGAAGTAGACTGCCTTACCTGTGCCAATTGCTGCATCACCACCGGCCCCATGCTTATTAATAGCGATATAGAAAGAATAGCCAAATATCTTAAAAAAAAACCTGCCCAATTTATTAAAGAGTATGTTAATATTGATGAAGACGGGGATTACGTTTTTCATAGTATGCCATGCCCTTTTTTAGGATCAGATAATTACTGTATGATTTATGAAGCTAGGCCTAAAGCCTGCCGTGAATATCCGCATACCAACCGCAAAAACCAGCATCAACTTTTAAATCGTACCTTAAAAAACACCTTGATTTGCCCGGCTGTAAATAAAATTTTTGATAGACTTAAAAAGGTGATTCCCGAATAAATGAAATTTAAGCAAAGGCTTTTTTTAATCAACTGTTTAAACCTCCAGCCCTAATTACTGACTGGATTTGGCACTCAGGCTCATTTATTGATCTTTATACCACCCAATTAAAATATATAAATTATCAGTTTAATTGCTTATACTGTTTTAGCACATTAGAAAAAGAAACGAAAATTTTTATAAAAATAAAATTCTTTCTAATTTTGTATGCAGCTCTAACTTAGCTTTTAAGAAAAATCATTTCATAAGCACCTATAAGAACAATTATTAATAGGATTAGTTAGTTTTAAGTATTCAACCTTTTTTACCAGTATATCTCCAAAATTTTTTAAATTATTCTATTCCATGAATGAACAAGAAGGAAGACAACGTGCCATCATAGAAAAAGTATATCCCGAAATAGATTGTGGCAAATTCCATATTAGGCGTAGTGAGGGAGAAAAAGTGAAAGTTATTGCCACTGTATTTGCCGATGGACATGATGTAGTAAAATCTTTATTGCTTTTTAGAAAGAATGGTGAACAAAAATGGCAAGAAGTCATCATGACCCCGGGTATGCAAGATCAGTGGGAAGCGACCTTTAATACACCTGAAATAGGTTGGTACGAATACACCATAGAGGCTTGGGTAGACCATTTCTTTAGCTGGCAAAAAGGCATTAAAGCAAAATTTGAGGCCAATCAAACGATGGATGTAGCGTTGCAAATTGGTGTAGACATGCTTAAAGATGCAAAAAAAAGAGCTACACCTCAGCAAAAAGAGCAAATTGATAGTTGGCTTAAGCAATTAGACTCGAGGGTAGATACAGCCTCAGCTATTTCGCTATTCCTAAGTAATGAAGTCTCAGAGCTAATGTATTTGTGTGCCAATCGTAAAGATGCCGCCCGATACAAAACACTACATTGCGAAGTAGAACGCAAAAAGGCTCTTTTTAGCACTTGGTATGAGGTGTTTCCACGTTCTACCGCTCTTGAACCGGGCAAGCATGGTACTTTTCAAGATGTAGAAAGAATACTACCTACCATTAAAAAGATGGGATTTGATGTGTTGTACTTCCCTCCCATTCATCCCATAGGCACCGCGTTCCGGAAAGGTAAAGATAATGCACCGGAGGCTCAACCAGAGGAACCTGGGTCTCCCTGGGCTATTGGCAATACTGACGGTGGGCACAAGGCCATTCATAAAGAATTAGGGACCATGCAGGATTTTACAACTTTAGTAAAAAAAGCTAAAGATATGGATATTGATATTGGCCTGGATATTGCCTTTCAATGCTCACCCGATCATCCTTATGTGAAAGAGCATCCTGATTGGTTTCGCTGGCGGCCCGATGGTACGGTGCAATACGCGGAAAACCCACCTAAAAAATATCAGGATGTACTACCCCTTAATTTTGAAAATGACGATTGGCAAAACCTTTGGAAGGAACTAAAAAGCGTATTTGATTGCTGGATAGATAAAGGAATTCACATATTTAGAGTAGACAATCCTCACACCAAATCATTCCGATTTTGGCACTGGTGTATTGCTGAAATTAAAAAAGAGTATCCGGATATTATCTTTTTGGCTGAAGCTTTTACCCGGCCACGGGTGATGGAACAATTGGCCAAAGTGGGCTTCAATCAATCCTACACTTATTTTACCTGGAGAAACAATCGTTCTGAGTTTGAGCAATATCTCAATGAACTTACCAAAACAGAAATGCGGGAGTACTTCCGCCCAAATTTCTGGCCTAATACACCCGATATATTACCGGAAAGCTTACAAAACAAAGGGGAGGCTGCCTTTATTGCCAGGGCAATTTTGGCCGGTACTTTATCTTCTAATTATGGTGTCTATGCTCCAGTATTTGATTTTGGATATAATACACCCCACCCATTGCGAGAAGAATATATTGACAATGAGAAATACGAAATTAAACATTGGGATTGGGATCAACCCACACGTATCCGCTACTATTTAACAGAACTAAATCGAATAAGGCGGGAAAATCCTGCTTTGCAAACTACTTGGAACATCCACTTTGGACAATGTGACAATGACAACCTGCTGGTGTATGGTAAGAATAATGATGAAGGCACTAATCCTATGATCATTGCTGTAAATCTAGATTCATTCTTTACGCAAGGTGCTTGGGTAAAAATGCCTTTACAAGAATTAGGCATAGACCCGAATAAACCCTTTTGGGTGCACGACCAGCTAAGCGGGCACAAATATCATTGGCAAGGTGAGTGGAATTTTGTAGAGTTGGTTCCTGATAAAGCTCCAGCTCACATTTTTAAAGTTGAACAATTTTAGAATTTAATTTTAAACATGGCTAAATCTATAAAAGAGTTAGATGACAATTTACATTGGTATAAAGATGCCATTATTTATGAACTTCATATAAAAGCATTTAAAGACAGTAATGGTGATGGCATCGGTGATTTTCGAGGACTTTTAGATAAATTAGATTATCTGGAGCATCTGGGAGTTACAGCCATTTGGTTGCTGCCTTTTTATCCATCTCCATTACGCGATGATGGTTACGATATCGCCGATTACTATACAATTAATCCTGCTTATGGAAATATTGGTTCATTTAAGAAATTTTTAAATGAGGCACACGCTCGTAACATTAAGGTGATTACTGAACTGGTAGTAAATCACACTTCTGATCAGCATCCATGGTTTCAGAGGGCTAGAAAAGCTAAAAAAGGATCTGCCTACCGAGATTATTATGTATGGACTGATGATCCCTCAGAATATAAAGATGCCAGAATCATTTTTAAAGATTTTGAACATAGCAACTGGACCTGGGATAACGAAGCCAATCAATATTATTGGCACCGATTTTATTCACAACAGCCAGACCTTAATTTTGATAATGAAAAGGTACAACAAGAAATATTCAAAATGCTTGATTACTGGCTCAAAATGGGGGTAGATGGTTTTCGATTAGATGCTGTTCCCTATTTATTCGAAAGGAATGGTACCAATTGTGAAAACCTGCCAGAAACTCACACGTTTTTAAAAAGGCTTCGCAAGCACGTGGATGATAATCATGAAGGTAAAATGTTGCTGGCAGAAGCCAATATGTGGCCGGAAGATGCTGCCGCTTATTTTGGCGATGGCGACGAATGCCACATGAACTACCACTTCCCTATTATGCCGCGTATGTTCATGAGTTTGAAAATGGAAGACCGGTATCCGATTATTGATATTTTCGATCAGACTCCCGAAATACCAGATTCTTGTCAGTGGGCCATGTTTTTGCGTAACCATGACGAACTTACTTTAGAAATGGTAACTGATGAAGAGAGGGATTACATGTATAAAGTATATACCAAAGACCCAAAGGCCAAAATTAACATGGGTATTCGTCATCGGTTGGCACCCTTACTTGACAATAACAGGAAGAAAATTGAATTGATGAATTACCTACTTTTTTCTTTACCGGGTACACCTGTAATATATTATGGTGATGAAATAGGTATGGGTGATAATTACTATTTAGGTGACCGCGATGGAGTACGTACTCCTATGCAATGGAGTGCCGATAGAAATGCTGGATTTTCAGACGCGAATCCTCAGCAATTGTATTTACCTGTAATTCTTGATCCTGAGTATCAATATGAAGCAGTAAATGTGGAAACTCAACAGAAAAATTTGAGTAGCTTGTTCTGGTTCATGAAGCGGGTTATCCATATGCGAAAGCAATTCAAAGCTTTCAGCCGAGGTAGTATCCAATTTTTATCTCCTACTAATTCAAAAGTGCTGGCTTTTCTTCGAATTTATGAAGAAGAAATAATTTTAGTAATTGTGAATTTGAGCCGATTTAGCGAAGCAGCCGAAATTGATTTATCAAAATATCATGATTTTACACCATTAGAAGTATTTAGCCAAAACAAATTTCCACATATAAAAGAAGAGCCCTACCTGTTTACACTAGCACCTAATGGCTACTATTGGTTTTTACTACAAAAGCCTAAAGAACATGAAACTGATATCGAAAATAAATCAAAACCAGCTTTTACTATAAATAAGCTGGAGGAAATTTTTAAGCCTGCTAACCAAAAGACGTTTTTGAAAAAAGTAATGCCTTTTTATATAAATAAATGTCGCTGGTTTGGAGGAAAAGCCAGGAAAATACAAGATATTGACGTTATCGAAAAAACGGCCATTGATCACGGAAAACAACGATTTTTCTGGCTATTGCTCGAAATAAAGTATACTGAAGGCTTACCAGAGTTCTATCAATTACCGATAGCTTTAGCCAAAGAGGATGAAGAGGAAGAATTGCGCGAAATGTCACATCAAGCCATCATTTGTTCGGTAAAAAATGATGATGAACCCGGTTTCGTTTATGATGCCGTTTATAGTGATGAATTTCGCAAAGCACTTTTCAGCCTAATGCGCAAAAAGAAAAAAATCAAATCGAATGGCTCTGATATAATTTTTAGTATAACACGCGATGCAGAGAAAATAGCCAAAGCGATTGAAAAAGAAGAACCAGAATACGCTACAGCATCAAAAGTTTTAAGTGCTGAGCAAAGTAATACATCCATTATTTTCCAAAATAATTTCTTTTTTAAGCTTTATCGTAAACTTGATAGAATCATAAATCCTGACCTGGAAATCACTCGTTTTCTCACAGAAAAAGCTCAGTTTGAACATGTGCCTCGCTACTCAGGAGTAGTAGAAAATGTGAAGGAAAAAGGTGGCAGCATGGTTATGGGTATGATGCAGGAGATGATACCTAACCAAGGCGATGCCTGGGTTTATTTCAAAGAATCGCTTAATCAATATTTTGAAAGAGTATTGGCAAATGATGATTTTGAACATGTACCACCTTTTAAAGGAACCATGGTAAATCCTGTTCCTTTTGCGCATATCCCTGATGATTTAAAAGAAACGATTGGGGTACCGATTTCAGAAAATGCCAGCTTGTTAGGACAGCGTACGGCTGAAATGCATTTGGCTCTCGGTTCCAGACCTAAAGAACCCGACTTTGAGCCAGAAGCTTCGTCTTTACATTATCAACGAAGTTTATTTTCTTCCTTGCAATCTCTGGTTCGCACTGCTTTTCAAAGCCTGGATGCCAATTATGATCGGCTAAGCCCGGAAATAAAGGCAGAAGCTGACATTATCATTGGCATGAAGAGTGATATTTTGAAGGTGCTGAAACGAATTTATTCGCGGAAGATAGACACCATGAAAATAAGAGCCCATGGAGACTACCATTTGGGTCAGGTTTTATTTACCGGTAAAGATTTTGTGATTATTGATTTTGAAGGAGAACCTGCCCGTTCGTTTAGCGAAAGAAGATTGAAAAGAACACCTTTGCGCGATGTAGCCGGCATGGTAAGATCATTTCATTACGCAGCTTATAGCGCCATGTTTCAATACAGCAATTCTATCAGAGAAGAGGAAGTGGAATCTCTTGAACATTGGGCAGAACTCTGGTATCATTATATTAGCGGTTTTTACTTACGTAGATATTTTTCCACTATTGGGCAACAAGAACTACTGCCTAAAGCGAAAGAGGATCAGGAAATTTTATTGGAGACCTTTTTATTAGAAAAGGCAATTTATGAGCTCAATTACGAATTAAACAATCGACCAGATTGGGTCATTATACCTATAAGAGGCATAAAATATATAATGAGAAAAAATAAACAACATGATGAATCAAGATAAGAAAAACCAATCCATTTCAAATAAAGTAAGTGAGGCTGCCAATGATAGCAATATGCCTGTGAGCAAAGAAAATAAGAGCTATTCAGAAACAAGTCTTGACAAAAATGAAAAAGCCATAAAAGATCTGGACAAAATAGACATGGATCATCAGGAAAGTTTCACCCCTTCGAATGAATCTATCGCTACTGATGGACCTGTTGTTTACATTAGTAAATTTTCAGATTTCGATATTCATTTGTTTAAAGAAGGACGCCATTACAAACTTTATGAAAAAATGGGATCCCATACCATGGAGTATAAAGGTAAAAAGGGTACTTATTTTGCCGTTTGGGCTCCTAATGCAAAAAAAGTAAGTGTAGTTGGTAATTTCAATGGCTGGGAAAGGCATTCTCACGTGTTAGGAGTGAGATTCGATGACTCAGGTATATGGGAAGGCTTTATTCCTGATTTGAACCAAGGTGAAGTTTATAAATATTATATAGTATCAAACCACAATAATTATGCAGTAGAAAAAGGCGATCCTTATGCTTTCATGTGGGAAGAACCACCTCGTACTGCATCCATCGTTTGGAACAATGAATTTACCTGGAGCGATGAAGAATGGATGAAAAAAAGAAAGGAATCAGATCACCTGAAAAAGCCTTTCGCGGTATATGAAATGCACATAGGTAGCTGGCGAAGAAAGCCTGAAGAAGGGAATAGATCACTTACTTATCGTGAATTGGCCAGTGAGCTGCCTGATTATCTGAATTACCTAGGTTATACCCATGTTGAATTCATGCCGGTGATGGAGCACCCTTTTTACGGAAGCTGGGGATATCAGCTTACCGGTTATTTTGCTCCCTCCAGCCGCTACGGTTCTCCACAGGATTTTATGTACCTGATAAACGAATTACATAAGGCAGGTATTGGAGTTATTTTGGACTGGGTACCGTCTCATTTTCCTAGTGACCAGCACGGCTTGTCTTATTTTGATGGTACTCATCTTTACGAGCATGCAGATCCCAGAGAAGGTTATCATCCCGATTGGAAAAGTTATATATTTAATTATGGCAGAAGTGAAGTTAAAAATTTTCTTCTCAGCAATGCATTATATTGGTTAGATGTATTCCATATTGATGGTCTGCGAGTAGATGCAGTAGCATCAATGTTATATCGAGATTATTCCAGAAAAGCCGATGAGTGGATACCTAACAAATTTGGTGGCCGTGAAAATCTGGAAGCTATAGATTTTTTAAAACAGTTCAATGAAATTACTCACCTTGAATTTCCTGATACCTATACCATAGCAGAAGAATCAACTGCCTGGCCAATGGTATCGAGGCCTACCTATGTAGGAGGATTAGGTTTTGATATGAAATGGATGATGGGCTGGATGCACGATACACTTGAATACTTCCAAAAAGAATGTATCCATCGTCAATACCATCAAAATGAAATCACTTTTAGTATAGTGTACGGCTTTACTGAGCAATTTATGTTGCCGCTATCCCATGATGAGGTTGTTTATGGTAAAAATTCGATGATCAATAAAATGCCTGGTGACGATTGGCAAAAATTTGCTAATCTACGTACCTTGTACGCTTACATGTATGGTCACCCTGGCGGTAAATTGCTATTTATGGGTGCCGAATTTGGCCAAACACACGAATGGCAACACGACTTCAGCCTCGACTGGCATTTAAATGATAATCCCCTGCATCAAGGTGTACAAAAAACGCTAAGAGCGCTAAATGAAATTTATAAAAATGAAAAAGCACTTTATGAAAATCAGTTTGAAGAAAAAGGCTTCCAATGGATAGATATTAATGATAGCGCCAACAGTGTTATCAGCTTTTTTAGAAAAGGTGAATCTGATGATGAATGTATCGTGGTGCTGTGCAACTTTACTCCGGTGGTAAGGAGTGAATATAGAGTGGGCGTGCCTTTCAAAGGTCGTTATGAAGAAATTTTCAATAGCGATCACCAGGAATTTGGAGGTAGTGGTGTATCTAACCGACCTGACATTTATAGTGACGATTGGGAAATGCATGGCAGACCGTTTTCTATTTCAGTTATCATACCACCGTTAGGGGTAACTTATTTGAAATATAAGATAAGGTAATAATTAAATACAGCTAATTATAATTTTAAAACCTTCACCGAGATAGCTGGGTGAAGGTTTTTTGTTTTCCTGGTCTTTTTTTGGCTTTCCTATCTATTCTTCATCATCATTTTTTCTATATTTGTTCAAATCATAAACATATCCCAAAATGAAGAATATCTGGATCCATATTGTAATCATATTGTTGTATTTTACTGGCTGTAAGCAGCAGCAAAAGAACAAGCAAGAAGACTTACCCCCTCCAAATATACTATGGATTTCTACCGAGGATATTGGGCCCGGACTCGGCTGCTATGGAGACCCTTATGCTTACACTCCTAACTTAGACCAATTGGCCAGCGAAGGGGCAGTGTATCAAAAAGCTTATGCAAGTGCACCTATCTGTTCTCCGGCCCGTAGTTGTTTAATTACAGGAGTATATGCAACTTCACTTGGTACTCAACATTTGAGATCAGATATTCCTATACCTGAAAATATAAAAACCATTCCGGAATACCTCAGGCCTAACGGCTATTTTTGTACCAACAATTCAAAAACTGATTATAACTTTGACCCGGGTGGACGATGGAATGAAAATGGCAAAGAAGCACATTGGCGCAGCCGCCAAAATGGGGAACCATTTTTTAGCGTGTTTAACTTTGGCACCACACACGAAGGCCCTACCAATAATACCGACACCGTGATTTTTGAAACACTGGAAAACCTACACGATGCTTCTGAAGCCAACTTGCCTCCTGTTCTACCAAACACTGCCACTTTTAAAAAAATATGGGCCAGGCAATATGATTTAATTTCCGTAATGGATCAGCAAGCAGGAGATATTATCAATCAACTAAAAGAAGATGGAGAATATGAAAATACGATTATCTTCTTCTTTGGTGACCACGGCTATGGACTGCCAGGGTATAAAAGGTGGCTTACAAATGGTGGTTTACAGGTGCCTCTTATCATACGTGTGCCTCAGAAGTACCAGGAATATTTCAATTTTGATAAAGGCAAAAATAATGAATTAATCAGTTTTGTCGATTTTGCCCCAACTGTTTTATCCATGGCAGGAGTTGATATTCCATCTCATATGGAGGGACAGGTTGCGATAGGGCCGGAAAAAGCTAAAAATCGCGAATATGTATTTGGAGCTCGTAGCCGAGCCGATGACGTTTATGATATGTCTCGCTCTGTGAGTGATGGCAGGTACATCTACATTCGGCATTTTATGCCACAAAGACCCTATGTACAAGATGCAATAATTTTTAGTGACAGAAAAACCAGTTATGCTGAACTAAATCAATTGCACGAAGATGGCAAGCTGAAACATCCTGCGGCTGGCTTTTATGAAGCAAAGCCTGTGGAAGAATTATATGATTTGCAAAATGATCCTTATGAATTGCAAAATCTGGCAGAAGATCCAACTGTAGCTGAAAAAAAACTTACCCTTGAGCAAGCCCTTAAAACTTGGATAATTGAGCATAATGACACTGGATTAATGCACGAATCAGAAATGATGATCCAGGCTAAAAGCAGTACACCTTATGAGTTTTCTCATAGCAATGCTTACCAGCCGGAAAAGATTCTAAATGCCGCCTGGGAAGTAGGCAATACTGAACCTGTAGCACAAGTGCTGGAGCAAAACCTCAATAGTGAAACATCAGCTATTAGATTTTGGACAATAATGGCTTTGCAAGCCAACATTACTTTGGCTGACGAATATAAAATGGCGCTGAACCAAGCTTTATCAGACCCATCGCCAGCGGTAGCCCTGGCTGCTGCCGAAACACTGATAAATCTCAACCAATCGAGTGAAGCAATACCTATGATCAAGCAATATTTGCAGCTGAAAGAAGAACCATGGGTAGTATTACAGGCAGCCATGGTAGCAAGGCGAATAGGAACAAAAGCGCAACCACTGGTGGCTACAATTCAGCAGGAATATGAGCATTATAAAGGTGACGTATGGGGCCGCTATAAAAGCTGGGTTTACCCCATGTTTATTGGTTTCGCCTTTGATCAAACGTTTCTTAATTGTGGAATCGAGTTGAAATAATGGCTAAAAAGCAGCATCAGTTTTAATCGCCGATGCAACCTTAAACTAAAAATGTTTTTTCATCGATCGAACTTTTATGTGCATTTACATTTTCTGTATGGTCAAAGGTTTGTTTTGGGCAAGTAGATTTAACCGTCTTTAAAAAACATTGGGTGCTTTGCATTGATCTACAGTAACAGTGTTTACTCAATTATCTCCAGACAAGAAAGAGATTGCCACGATAACTTTGACATCTCGTTTAGAGGTGGACTTATGGGGTCTTATGGCTATCGCCGGGTTTTGTCAGGTAAAATTATTTGAGTTGGATTTGAGGTTGGTAGAAGTACAAGCTCAATATACTCCGGGATTGCTTCACTGTTTTTACCGGTAATGCTTATTTTAATTTAATTATTATTCCAACTTGCCAACCGGTTCATTACCCAGGCTATAATTTATTATTAAAAATTCAGAGCGTCTATTTACCTGATGTAGGTCATCTGGACAATTTACGCCATCGATACAATCATTGAGTATTTCTCGTTCACCATAGTTTTCGGTAATGATCCGGTACTTACTTATACCTTTAGTGGCCAGGTACATAATTACTGCATTACTACGGCGTGCCGCCAGCAAGTCGTTGTAGTTTGTATTCCCACGGCTGTCTGCATACGATTTTATTTCAAGGTATATCTCCGGATATTTTCGCATGGTTTCAACAATTTTATCTAATTCTAGCCTTGCAGAATCCTTAATTGTATACCGATCGAAATCGTAAAGAATATTATTAATAATCATCTGATTATCTATGGTAATGCCTTCATTGGCAATCAACTGCTTATACTCTTCTTTCCAATTATGTGCGTCTATTTTTTTACTTGTTTTGCCACGAATAAAAATACGGTCATCCTTTTTCTCCAACACTTGCCGGTCATTTTCATTCTTAAGTTTATAAAGATTCGATTCATCTTCTATGAAGAATTGATTTTGACCGCTCAGGTTTTCCACCATCACCACATCCACGTTTGTTTTATTTAATTTTGGTTTGTACTTACCATCTTTCATGTATAGTTTAATAAAACCATCATCAGATTTATCTATTTTGGTTAGCTGAAAATCAATTAAACTTGTGCTTCTATTATTTTTATTACCAATAATGGTGAGTAAATCTTCTTCACCTGCAGTGAATGTAAATATTCCATCTTCACCCGAACTTAAATACTGTTCTTGCTTAATGGTTTCATTGTAAAAATAAATATCTACCCCAGGCACTGGTTCTTCATTTGCTTCCAGCACAATAGCCCGTTGCAGGTTAGGATTTTCATCCAATCCTTTGTCCATTTCCACTTTTATCCGCGCCACTTTAGCATTACGATAAAACATAGCATTTATGCTTCTTGTAGCCGTTCTATAGCCGTCTTTGTTTACTGTAAGCAGATAATTATTGTCCAATGTGACTTCAAATATATCCAGATTGTTGTCTCTGATAATTTGGATGGGTTGCTGGTTATTTTCATTAATAACAGCAGCATCAAAATCCATCATTCTTTCGCCCGATGCTCTATCAACTACATAGAGTGTGAAAGTAACATTTTGGCCACTTTCTTCATAAGCTGGTATTAGAATTATATTGTTTTTATAGGTTTGCAGATCATCGATATTACCGGTAATTCGTCCTACTTTGTTGCCTTTAAAACCAGCTATCATAAAAACATCATCGGCATAAGTAGTGAAAGAAAAGTCACCGTTTTCATCGGCTTTGGCCGCTTGGTCCGGTAGATACATACTGGACACATTAATATTAGCATGACTTAACGACTCTCCGGTAACTCCATCGTAAATATGCGCTTTTATGACCACCTCAGGTTTTACAGGTTGCATTTCGATACTGGTTTTTACCATATCCGGACTTTGCAGGCTCACAGCAACCTCTTTACGCACATCCAAAAACTGCTCCTTACTTACCAAAATCTGGTAAACTTCACCAGCCAGAGCTTCAAATTTCAGTAGTCCTTTTTGCTGTACAAAAGCAACATTTCTGCCGCTGTTCTTTTCAGTTACCACCACCTGAGCATTATCTATTACTTCTCCTGTATATTGATTAGAAATAAATCCTGCTACCTGAATGGTATTGGTTGGAGCTTGTGTACCAAAAACAGGAATTTCGATTATCTGATTAATATCATCAGAGGTAAGTTGGCCATTGAAGTGCCCGGCTTTATCATTAAAGTTAGCCATTATTACAAATGGGTCGCCTACTTTCATTTTAAATTCGAAATAACCATATTGATCGGTGGTAACAATTTTGTCATTCTCTGCCAGGCTAGTAATATTCACCTCTGCCTGTGGTAGCGCCTGATTAGTAATACCATCATACACATGCCCCACAACAGTATAAACTTTTTTTTCTCTATTTAAGGTTATTTTAAATTTATCCGGATCAGGCTTGTATGGCAAAGTAATAATTGCATCTTCAAAGCCATCTTTACGAGCAATAATTTTGTATTCGCTGTTCGGTTTTGATTCAAAGCTCAGTGCTCCCTTTTCTTGAACCGCTACTACCGATTGTCCCGTTTTTTGCTCTACTATTTCAATCGCCACATCTTCAATCGGTTCACCGGTTTCTTTATCAGTAATAAAACCTGAAACAGTGCGCCCTTCTTCAAGGTCAAATACGGGTATACGTAAAATATTTCCTTTATCCTCAGCACTAATTTGGCCCGTGTATATACCCGTTTTTTCACCGCTGGCAACCATCGCGATAAAGGCATCTTCCAATTTTGCATTAAACTTAAATTTACCATCACTACCAGCTATAATTGCCTGGTCATCCAGGGATAAAGAAGTAATATTTACTTTAGCATTGGCTACCGGTTGGCCACTTACTCCATCATAAATTTCACCTTCTAATTCGGTAAGTGGGCGATAGGGCTCTAAGGGAATTTTTACATGTACTGGCAGAGGCATTTCGGCCGGATTGTATTCAAAATCATAAACCTTATCTTTATAGCCAGCTTTATTTATTGAAATTTGATATGTTTTACCTTTCTCAGCTTTAAATGTTGCGATAGAACCATTAAGTAATGATTCAATTTCTTGTGCCGCTTGCTTTACCTGCACATTAGCACCATGAACCGGTTTTTCGGTATTTTGATCTACCAACATGGCCGCTAGATTTATGGCCTGGTTTTCTCCAAGCAACATTAAGCGAACCATTTTCCCTACTTTATCTTCTTCATATTCATCAGTGAAAATTCCGGAAAGATCTCCATTAGTGCCCATTATTATATAAGCATCCCCTGCTTTTACTTTAAAATTAAAGATACCGTTGGCATCGCTCATCATTTGCTGATCTTCCGATAATAAAGAAGTTATACCGATATTGGTATCAGGTAGTGGCTCACGGGTAATCCCGTTCATGGCAATACCTTTTATCATCATTTCCTGCACATCTGGTTCCATGTAGGCTGTAAAGCCAGCTGGTATTTGGCTATTGGCAGGATAATACGGAAGCATTACTTTTGCTTCTTTGTATCCATTTTTGGTTATGCTTATTTTATAAGTATTGTCAGGTAGCATACTCAAAGAAAGCACACCGTCATTATATTCATAATCTACATTTTGGCCGGTACTCTGCTCAATAATTTTTACTACCGGATCTATAATAGGCTGTTTAGTATTTTTATCAACTACAAATCCTGCTAATTCGTATCGGTCACTGCGCTTGTACATAGGCAATTGAACTACTTCAAACTGCTCATCTTCCAGAATAGATTCACTTGTATATCCAGCAAGATCTTCATATACTGACATTAAGACAAAGGCCTCGCTTATCCTAGTTTTAAAGGTAAAATTACCATGTTCATCAGAAACTACTTGTTGATCATCTTGCGTTAATGAAGTTACTTCCACTGTCGCGTTGGCTAATGGTGCTCCTGAAACTCCGGCATATATTCTTCCCCTTACAGTAACCACTGGCCTGTGTCTTTTGAATACAACTTTAAGGTCAGGATTTGGATCTACCATTGGGTTGTACGGCAGAATAATTTTCTCTTCTTTATAACCCGGCTTATTAAAGGTAAGTTGATAAACATGGCCCGGTATTGCATTGAAATTAAAACTTCCATTCTTTTGCTCCACTGCTACTGGTTGCCGCGTGGATTTTTCCATAATAGTGATAGTCACTTCCTCTACCGGCACTTCAGTTTCTTCATCTATTACAATACCACTCAAGAGCTTACTTTCGCGAGGGCCAAACAATGGGATTCTAATAGTTTTATCGACATCTTCGGCCATGATTTGACTGGTGTGAACGCCGCTCTTATTACCATAAAAAGCAGCTAACACGAATGGATCTTCAGCTTTGATTTTAAAATTAAAATTACCAAAATGATCTGAAACCAAATTTTGATCATCGAATGCCAAACTGGTAATTACAATATCTGTTTCAGGCATTGGCTCTCCGGATATGCCGTCATAAACATTAGCCTTTATTACCAACACAGGCTGATAACGCTCCATTTTTAAATGTGGCTCCTTATCAGGTTTTCCCTGAGGCAAGGTAATGTAATCAACTGCATCTTTGTATCCCGATCTTTGTGCAATTATCTTATATTCATGCCCCTCTAATCCATCAAATGATAAAACTCCATTGGTAAAATCTGAAGCCACCTCTGACCCAGTACGAGAATCTATCACTTTTACTATTGCATCTACTACAGGTTTACCGGATTCGTTGTCAGTAATATATCCTTTGACCGTATGTTTTTCATCATTACCATGGGCAGCAATTTCCAACACATCATTCAACCAAGCAGTTTCTACCTGACCTGCCAAATAACCAGCCTTTGACTCTGTAGAACCCATAACCATGATAACATCAGCTACCTTTGCTTTAAATTCAAAATTACCGTTTTGGTCAGTTACCATATTAGCATCCTGCATTGTCAAACCAGTAATATTAATTAATGCTTCCGGAATACCTTTGCCCGTGGCTCCATCGTAAAAGTGTGCTTTCACCAATATTTCCGGTTGATAGGGTTCCAGTAAAAGTTTGAAATCATCCGGATTGTCATTTTTTAAATGGCTGGCCGGTAGTGTATACTCTCCGTTTTTAAATCCAGGCTTTTCTGCTTTTATAGTATAATCACTACCCGGATATCCACGGAAACTTACCAGGCCGTTATTAATTTCTGCCGGAATTATTTGCCCGGTGCTATTTTCTATTACTCGCACTACGACCTTATCTATGGGTTTTTGGGTTTCTTTATTCAATATAAATCCAGCTATAACTCTTTTATCTTTTTGCGCAAATAAAGCTACTTTTACTACCTGCTCTATTTGCTCTAGTGTAATTTTTCCTGAATAATAACCACCCATTTTTCCATGACTACCAATAACCATAAATGGCTCTTCTACCTTAACCTTAAAAGTAAATTTTCCTTCCTTATTGCTAATTACCTCTTGATCCTCTAAAGCAATAGCCGTAATACTTAAATCAACATTTTCCAGTGGTTTTCCCGATTTTCCATCATAAGCAATTCCTTGCAGTTCAACCTCTGGTCTATGACGTTGCAATTTTATTTTTAAATCTTCAGGCGCAGAAATTTGGGCAGAATTGTAAGGTAAATTTAAAGTGGCTTGTTTATAGCCTGATTTTTTAGCTACAATGTCATAGGTTTCTCCATTTGTAGCTTCAAACTCAATAAAACCACCTTTTTGTGTAACTTTTACAGAATCGCCAGTGGTTTTGTTTAAGACAAATACTTCAGCAGCATCTATTGGAGTACCCGTTTCGTCATCTAATATCAATCCTGCAATTTTCTGTTTTTCATTGGGGCCGGCTATTCCTATTCTAATTAATTTATGAATATCTTCTTTATTGACTAAGCCAGTATGTATTCCTGCTTTATCTTGATGAGTTACTATTACAATAAATTCCTGTGATTCTTTGATGTCAAAATCAAAATGGCCGGTAGCATTGCTTTTCTTTTGTTGGTCTGGCAATAGCAAAGAAGCCACCTCTATCTTTGCGTTTGGTACGGGATCGCCAGATTTAAGATCATAAACATAGCCACGTACTTGCTTACTGGCATCTACAGGTTTCAAAGCGACAGAAACATTACCAAGTTCTTTATTCATCAACCTGTCAAAAGGAATTACCACGGATTTATCTTCATATCCTGCATAATTAGCAGTTATTTGATATTCATTACCTGGCATGACATCAAAATAGAAAATACCCTGATTTGAATTTGTTCTGAATTGAGTGCCTGTACTTGATTGAGTTATTTTTACTTCTGCCTGATCAAGTAATTCACCCGATTTTTCATCAACCACAAAACCAGCCACCAAAATCTCATCACTTTGATTATTGATGGCTATTCTTACGGGTTTATATATTTGTTCATCATCGGCAATGGCGCTATACATACCTGCCCTATCACCTTCTATAGCAGAAGCCAGGAAGGCATCATTGAGTTTAATTTCAAATTTGAAAAACCCATTGCCATCCGATGTAAGTGCTTGATCTTTGAAGCCTAGTGAGAGAATTTCCACTTTGGCATTGGCTACTGGTTTCCCTGTTTTCCCATCAAACACATAGCCTTGCATGGCTACCAAAGGTTTATCTTCTCTTAGTTCTAATTTAAAATTTGTAGGATAAGGCTCTTCTCCTGGTAAGTATGATAGCGTTACTGTTTCATCATCATAGCCAGACTTGCGCGCAGTAATTTTATAAAATGTGCCAATATTAGCACTAAAGTTTAGAGCCGCTCCTTTTTGTTCAAAAGGCATTTTCTGGCCGGTTTTCTGGTCTACAATAAATATTTTACATCCTTCTACAGGCTGCTGCGTTTGCTTATCCAGTACTATGCCATTCACAAACTCTTTGTCCTTACCACTATAAGCAGCCACTTGAATCACTTTGCCTAAATCTGACGCTAAAATTTCATCATTGTAGGTTCCTAGCTTTTCTTCTTTAGTACCTACCAAAATCACCACATCTTCATGCTGTGATTTAAAAAAGAAATTGCCGTATTGATCTGAAGTTACCTTTTGATCATTGCTTAATAAAGAAGTTACTTCTATAGACGCATTTGCAATAGGGGCTCCAGTTACTCCATCGAAAAAATGACCTTTAATGGTAAAATCAACAATTTCTTTTTCCAGAGCAATTTTAATTTTTTCTTTTATTGGATTAACTTCAGGATCATAAAAGACCTTTCGCGTTTTTTGTGAGTATCCTTGTTTGTTAATTATTATTTGATACTGCTGCCTGGGTTTAACTTCAAAATCTAAAAGGGCTCCATTCAATTCTGCTCCAATAGATCTTCCTGTAGATATTTCAGTTATTTCAGCTTCATAATTAGTTATTGCTTGATTATCAGCCGCATCTATCACAAAAGCGGTAATGCGATCATTAACAATTTTTTGAGCTGAAAGTAAAATTTCAATTGGTTTATCTACCATTGAAAGTAGTGCCATATCGTTGTAAAGGCCTGAAAGATTACCTTTACTGGCGGTAAGTAAAAACACATCTTCTTTTTCAGCTTTAAATGTTATTCTACCATCCTCTCCAGTAGTATATGACTGATCATCAAAAGCCAAAGAAGTTACATTTACATTTGCCCCGGCTATAGGCTTTCCGGAATTACCATCTTTTACAATAGCCACCAACTCCAAGCTAGGAGGTTTTGGAGCTACAGGAATTTTAAATCTTATCGTGTCATCTTTTTCCGCTTTGCGAAGTAATTCCAAATCGAAGCCATTCAGCCTTGCTTGTATTTTATACTTCTCTTTATCTTCTCCCCAAAATGATACAATATCATCCTTGATTTTATAGGGTACATTTTCCTTGCTGGCAAGGTTTGTTATTTTAATTAAACCTTGATCTAAATCGCTTTTATTGCCAGTATAAGTAAATGAATACAAATCATCCGCGTTTGCTTCGTCGCGATTTGACGAGAAGAAACCTTCATTTCCCTTTATAATAAAGCCAAAATCATCACGGCTCGAGTTAATTGGAGCGCCCATGTTACGGGTATTTTCCTTGTTAGCCAAATCGGTTTGGAAAATATCAAGGCCTCCCATAGTATTTCTACCATTAGACGAAAAGTAAAGAAAGTTATCTTTTGACAAAAATGGAAATACCTCATTTCCTTCTGTATTTATTTTGGCTCCCAAATTTTCGGGCCTGCTCCAGGCATCGTTATATCGGTAACAAACATATAAATCCATGCCGCCAAAACCTCCTGGTTTATCAGAGGCAAATACTAAAGTATCGCCACTATTACTTATGGTTGGATAAGCAAATGAATAATTTAAGTCGTTATAGGGAAATGTTGCTATCTCTCCCCAACCAGATTTTTCTTTATGAGCAGTAAATAATTGTAATCGGCCAATATTCTCTTTGGTTTTCATAGAGCTACCGGTAAACATCACCTTTTGCTCCTGATCAAAAAAGGTGAGTGGACCTTTAAGTAATGTAGCATCAAAATCTGTAAACTTTTTCAAAGAATTATTGGCAAAATAAAAAAGGTTGTATAGTGGTTCATTATTCCAGGTAATAACATTTTTGATCAAAATGTCATGCCTTCTGGAGGATACAAATATGATTCCCTCTTGATAATAGGCTGGTGCAAAATCAGCATTTTCTGAATTGACAGGCAAAGTAGCAATGGTAAATTTTGAAGTGTCTTGAAAAAACTGGTGCTGTTTTTCCATAGCTTCTATCTTCATAATAGTGCGTGAATCACCGGGAACATCTAATGCATAAGCCTGGTAGTAACTCAATGCTTTAGGTTGATTTCCTAGCGTGGCATAAGCTTCACCTAGGTTAAATTTATCAGCAGGTTTGATAATGGATTGATATCGAACCAGCGGCTCCATATAGGTAATGAAAGAGTCCGGCTTATTCAGTTTAAGGTAACACTGGGCAACTTTATGCTGAACCTTTTTATCTTCAGGATTTTTATCTAATACTCTTTGGTACAGCTTTAAAGCATTGCGATAAGATAGATCTTCAACTAGCTGGTCCGCCTTTTTTTCATCACTCACAAATAAAGTATTAAAAATATTATTTTGAGCTATCGATGGCATTGCCAATAGCACAAAAAATGTTAAAATAACGGAAGACCTTATACGGTTAATTAATATCATGACAAACAATCAGAACATGTTCAATATCAAAACTTTTCGCAAGGTAAAAATAAGAAATGTTATATTTTTTACCAGTTTTGTTAAAATAATACATTATTAATAAAATTGGTGTTTTTATTAAAAAATGCAATTATTGGTCATTTTAGCGAAAAGACAATACTATTAACCACCTTTAAAAGCAATAAATCAAGCTTTTATCTAATTATTCGATTAT
>CAZQEZ010000060.1:0-26859 GCA_964592475.1 uncultured Roseivirgaceae bacterium | reverse complement strand
ACAAAACCCTATTATATAAATATAGCAATATTTAATATGAAATTTCATATAATACTGAGGTATAGGTAGTTGAGAAAATTATTTTTAAAAATTTTTCTCATATCAGGGTTACTTTATTATTCAAATTGGTATATATCCTTACATAACACAAATTTTATTCATACACCTGTTTAACATTGAAGAAAACCTTTTTGTAGTTCAAAAAGGTTTTTCTTTTCTACCCCACCTTTTCCTGGAAATCATATGATTTTGATGAGCAAGATTTCAAAATTTATTAACGCCTGAGTAACATTGATATAATATAAAAGCACGGCTTCAAAAAGTAATTCAAATATTTTATTTAATTATAATATTTTATAACTTTGCATCTTGAAATTTAGGTTGCTTCGAGTGAAGTAGAAAAAGGTTGAGTTTTATTATTTTTTTATCGTTGTCAAGAAGCTCAGGTTAAACGCCTGCTAATAAAGACCAATTAACTAGAGGAGTGGCAGAGTGGTCGAATGCGGCGGTCTTGAAAACCGTTGACCTTCACGGGTCCGGGGGTTCGAATCCCTCCTCCTCTGCTCAAAAGCCTTACTGGTGCACCCAGTAAGGCTTTTTTCATTATGTAGGCTATTTTATTTCTTGCTTGAGAATCTTAATCCCTCTTAAAAACATTGTTAAGCACTACCGATTAGAGATCAGTTGAAACTGTCAATATCCAGACGTTAGGAATCATGGTTTTAATTAAATAAGTGGTTCTTTTTGCTAATTGATAAAACAAAATTAAGCAAACACGCAGTTGTATTTTCGGGATATGATTTTAGTAAAAGTTTACTTTTGTGCCAAGAAGCAGTAGATATGCAATCTTTTTTTAGATAACTTTAATCCGATTGGTATTTCTTTAATAATTCAGGGGCAACCTGTTTAAGGTCTTCCTCATTGTCAATATCATTCAATTCTGTGACAAAAGCATGTTTTATCCCATAGCTTTCGAGGTCAGTCTTGGTTTGATCCAATACTTTGTCAGTGCTCCATTCTTTACCCTCAAATAATCCATTGTACAGTCCCGTCATGGCAATTAAATAATATCCTCCATCTTGAGAGGGGCCCAATACCACATCGTGATCATTTAATAAGCGGAATGAATCCATAACAATGCTACTTGTTATTTGATAGCAATCGCTGCCTATTAATGAGATTTTATCGAAGCCTTCATTGTATGCTTTTTCGAAAGCGTTTTGCATTCTTTCTCCAATATCCTTGCCATCCTGCACAAATTTTTTGTAGCTACTACTTTCCCAAATATCATCCTTCACTATTTCATCAGAATAGAAAATTGCTTTTTCAAACGGTAGGTATTGAATAGTTTCTTTAATTTTTTGTAGCATTTCCTGGTAAATCAGTAGTGCTTTTTCGTCACCTAGCGTTTTAGCAAGTCTGGTTTTTACTTTGCCCAGGTACAAATTTTTTACAAATATTATTAGTAAACTTTTATTCCCTGTTTCAACCATTTCGACCAATTTTTATTATAAGTATGAACACTATCCGTAGGTTGCTGATTGGAGTTATATACTTCCAGGTTTTGATTTTTCCATTCAAAAAGACCTCCGTAAAGATTTTTAACATCGGTATAACCGTTTTTCAGCAATTCTTCACCTACCCTTTCACTTCTGTAGCCTACCGAGCAATACACTATAATTTCAGCATCTTTGGGTATTTGATTTAAGCTTTCAATTTCAAAATTTTCATAACCTACCAAGCGAGCATCTTTGAGATGACTTACTTGAAATTCATCCGAATCTCTGGTATCTAAAATAAATATCTGATCATTGCCGCTTTGCTTTGCAAGTAGTTCTGCTGGTTTTATTAGAGGCACCGTGTTTTTATATAAGCTTTCAAGTTTTTTTTCAAAGGTCATTTGTCCGCAACCAGGTATAATTAAACATAAGTGTAGTGCCAGTCCTAAATAGCTTTTCTTTTTCATACAAGTAATTTATTAATATTTACGAAAGTAAACCGAATAATGAATAGATTATTCTACTTTTCGTAGTTTTATTTGTTCCAGGTCTTCATTTCCATTGCTATCTTCATCAGCAAAGTAATCATTATCATAAAGCCAAAGTTCATCATTTTCATACTTAACTATTACCCACTCATTCTCAAAATTATCAAAAGGAGGATCTCCCACACTTATTTCAATTACTATTTCAGAATTGTCATCGCCAAAGTCCCAAAGACCATAAAAACTGGTGTTAGGAAAAAATAATCCTTTATTTGAAGATATCTCTATTTCCGTATTATTTCCAAATTCATTAACAATTTCTGCGCCTTCGTCAATAAAGCTGGTGATCAAGAATGTTCCGTTGAGGTCTTGAGCAGTTACAGATACAGGTTGGAGGCTCTCTTCCTCACCTTCATTTTCGCTGCATCCTGACCAGAGAGCGGCAACAACAAGGGTTAAGAGAAAGTAGAATAGTTTGAAATACTTCATTTTAGCGAAAATTTAAGGTTTTGTACAAAAACATTAATAAAAGAAGTCAAAATGTAATTCAATTGTTTTCTTGATGATTTTTTTTTATAATTTTATGGCTGCTATGAAAATTTTGTATCGACTGTATTCAATCTACGCCGTAATTCTTTTTATTTGTACATTTTTAATTTTTTTCCCCTTCTTTATCCTTATCATACCATTCTCTCGATTACACTTTGTAGCTCAATGGATTAATAATATTTGGGCTCGCGTTTTCTTTATTCTAATGTTGATGCCCTATAGAAATGAATACCGTGGTAAAATAGATCAAAACCAACAATATATCTTTTGTGCCAATCATTTTTCTTTTCTGGATATTGCTGTAATGGGAATGGCACCTGTTTTTGCTTTATATACCGGTAAAGAATCTATAAGTAAAGTGCCATTATTTGGCTATATGTTTAAAAAGTTGCACATTACCATAGATAGGAGTACTTCAAAAGGGCGCTATGAAGCCTATAGAAAATACGAGAACGCGCTAGAGGAAGGTAAAAGCTTGATCATATTTCCGGAAGGGGGCATCTGGAGCGAATCGCCACCGCGAATGAGTAAGTTTAAAGATGGTCCTTTCAAAACAGCCATTCTCAAACAAATACCAATCATTCCTGTCACTATTCCATATAATTGGATAATTTTGCCCGACGACGGTAAACACCTTGTGCATTGGCATAAATGCAAAGTCATTTATCATGAGCCAGTACATACTAATGGTATGAAACTAGAACAAATGGATGAACTGAAGCAAAAGGTATATAACGTAATTGATGAAGAATTGAAAAAGCAAAACAGCATAAATCGATAATTCAATGAGAATAACCAGAGAAGACTTACAGAAACTTGCTCACTTGGCGCGATTGGAATTTGAGAAGAAAGACGAAGGTCAAATGATCGAGAGCCTGAATGAAATAATAGATTGGGTGGAACAACTAAATGAGGTTGACACTGATGGCCTGGAGCCCATCACCAGCATGTCGCACGAGGTAAATGTAACTCGTGAAGATGAAGTAAAAGAACATCTTGATCATGAAAAAGGCTTACAAAGTGCACCTAAGCGTGATAAAGATTATTTCAAGGTACCCAAGGTAATTGAATAAATGGATCAAGTAAAATTTTGGCAATCCTGGTATAAATCAGATAGGATAGGGTATATAATAGGCTTGGTAATGTTTTTCATGGTCTTATTATATTTTGGCATTGCCTATTTTCTTGGTAAAAGCTGGGTTTATCCCTGGAAGATTATAAATAATTTTGAAGTGGTAGAGGTGCCCTTTCATCAAGTACTTACCGGAATTTATAATTTTTCAATCGGGGGTAATAATTTTATTAATCTGCAAGAATTTGTTGGTGATAACATAAATATACAACCACAATCAGCTTATGTATTGTTGGCTTTGCTTTTGATAGCTTTTTCGGTAATTATGGCTGTTTTTAGTACTTTTAAACGTTTCTGGTTTTTAGCTTCCCTAACCGTTATTATTTTCCTGTTCTTATTTTTACAATTAGATTCTTTAGAGCTTTTTGGTCAATATAATCGTTCAGGATTGATTGTTGCACTGGCAATTTTCCTTATTCCTGCTTATGTTATTAATTCTTATTATGATCATATTACTCTGCAGCGTAGAATTCTTATTTTCCTTTTGATGAGCGTTTTTTTTACGGTTCTCGTTGCATTCTTTGCAGAAGTACCTACGCCTTTATTTCATTTTATAAGTTTTGGGTTGGCTTTACCCATTGTACTTTCAGTTATTTTTGTACTATTAGTGAGTCACGACCTCATAAGTTTTTTCATGATGCTGATAACCAATAACAACAATGAATATAGCAAAAACAGCGATATACATTTCGTAGTCATTTCACTCCTTTATTTACTTAGTTTAACTTTTACTTATTTATATGAAATCAATTATATCGAATGGGATATTATTTATATAAACCCGTTTATCATTTTAGTCATTGCTGCCATAGCAGGTGTTTGGGAATTTAGGAAGAAGCGAAATACTTATCAGGAGATTATGTATTTTCAAAGTGTGGGTGCATTTTTTTACCTGGCATTAGCCATAATTTGCTTTGCTACTTTGGCTTATTTTATGGCTACGGCCAATGATGCTGCGTTGGAAGCTTTTACCGAATTAATTTTAGCCTCCCAAATTGGTTTTGGACTCACTTTTTTTATTTATGTACTGGTCAATTTCTTTACGATTTTGCATCATAATCACTCGGTATATAAAGTACTATACAAGCCCACGCGTATGCCTTATTTTACTGCTAACCTGGCTGGGTTTTTAGCTACTTTAGGGTTTTTTCTTTCTGCTAATTATGATATGTATTATGAGGCCAGAGCGGCAACTTACAATGCAATGGGGGATGTGGCTTTACACAATAAGCAAACTACCCTGGCCGAAGAGTTTTATACCCAATCAACTATTTTTGGATTTAAAAATCATCACGCTAATTATGCTTTGGGAAGTATAAAGCTACAGCAACAAAAAGCTGGAGAAGCACTATATTATTTTGAGGAAGCAATAGAAAAAGAGCCTACAGATAATGCTTATGCCATAATAGGAAATTTGTATAAATCGAATAATCGTTTTTTCGAAGCGCTATTTGCAATGCAAGATGGTTTGCAAAAGTATCCTGCCAGTGGATATTTACTTAATAATACGGGGTTGCTTTATAACAAAACTGCGGTAATAGATAGCACGCTTTACTATTTGGAGAAGGCTTCAGGCACTAGACAGAAAGAAGCAGCCGTGGCCAATCAGTATGGTATTTATGGTCTTAATAAGCTTACTTTTGCAACCGATAGCATTATTAATTTATATGAAAAATCATCTACTATTGAGCAAAAAACCAATTTGCTGCTCTTGCTTAATTTTAGTGGCACCACAGTCAAAGAGCTCCCCTACATTATAGATGAAGATTCGAGTTTAAGCTTTAATCAATATGCCTTTCTGCAAAATTTTATAACGCACCAGTCCGATTTTTTTGATACTACGCAAGTACAAAAATTGGGTTTATTTGCTAGTAAAGCTGTAGACTTTTTTGCTGAGCCAATGTTGTTCAATCAAGCCATGGCCAATTATCATAACCAGCAGGTTTATCAAGCTTTCAATTTGCTAGATCAGCTATCCAACCAAAGTATAGACAAAGAAAGCTTTTATAAAAAAGTAAAAGCTTTACTTGCGCTGGAATCTGATGCTCCTTTGCTTGCTCAACTTTTCTTAGCTGAAGCAGAAGCATTGGCTGATGGCAGCCAGGAAAACTTACAAAAGCCAATGGTAATGGCGAGTTTGCAATCAGGAAACTTGCTGGACTTATCCAATCAGGTACTGATCAATAGAGAAAATTTTGAATCGCGATTTCCCGCTCTGGTTAAATTTTTGGACTTGTATGCTAATGCGGATTCAGTGAATTGGCAACTGCAAAGTGATACCATTAAATATATGGCGGTAAAATACATTAATCCAAATAAGCCCGAAGTTGCACTGTCTATCCAATCACCTTTTTTGCAAAGTAAAGCCATAATAGCAGTAATTGATCAAATGCTTGCCGAGGGTATTAATCAGCATGTGCGAGGCTATATATCATTACTAGAAAAAAATAATGAGCCCTATTTTGAAGCTGCTTTGATGCGGATAAAAATGAAATACTATTGGCATACCGAACAATTGGATAGTTTGCAAGCAATGCTAAATGAAGCTCATCCGAAGGTGGACCTGTACAATATTTATTACCAGGCTAAATTAGCTTTAAAAAACGATAATTATAAGAAAGCAACAAAATTGTATCGGTTAGCAGCCGGCATGAACCCTATGGCCGAAGAAGTTGTTGTAGATGCGGCTGATTATTTTGAAAAACGCGATGAAATACTTATCGCTTACCAGATATTAGTTGATGCAATGAAAGTCAATCGTTTTTCAACAAAAATCACGAGGGCCTACATTAGAGTTTCTTTAAAATCAGGTTTGGAAAATTTTGCCGCCAGTGCATTAGACACGTATCAGGAAAAAGCTTCATACCAGCAATACCTGGAAATGAATAATTATTTTGATTCATTACGACAAAACATTACCGATGGTTGGCAAGAAAACGATTGACTGGATTTGTTATAATGAGTATTTTATTGCACTTCAGCTAGTCAGATAATTATTGTACGATTTTTATTATTGATAAATAATACTTGCTTAACAATCTACTAAATCGTACGTTAAATATTTGTTGTGATTTGATTGGAAAAATGGCTTTACGGTTTCAGCAATGATTATGAGGGTATAATTTTTTGGTGAAAAAATAGTTTATAAAACATTTACTTACATTTATTTGATTTGAATCACTAATATCATTTTTTTTATATAGAAAAGTTCTATTATTACAAAAAAATTAATAACAGACTAGACGAAGAAAACGGAAGTAGTATGATATTTGATGATAGCGCCAAATTAACAACCGATGAAAAAGCCATTCTAATAATGCAGAAAGGCTCTTTGATATCTTCAAGTGAATTTATGAATTTAAGTATAGACCTTTACCGGGTAGATGATGATTTTATAGAAATATGGTATAGCACTCCTGCCGATAAAGTTTACAAAATTGAATTCTTAAAAGATAAAGAAATCAACCCCTTCTTAAAATACCTTAAAATATCTTGTAATAATTGATAAAGAATAATTAGCAGAAAAGAAATTTGAAGTAAACCACAAAGCCTCCTGCCTAACAATATGTTTATTTGGATGGAAAACAGGATCAATCCTTGATCCAAGAAATTTTGCTGAATAAATTATTGAAATAGGATAAATCACCTGTGACATTAAAAAAGTTACCGTTTAAATAAAAAAGATCAATAATATCATCAGTTGATTAATTTTCTTTTAAATTTACCATTATAAAAGATCCATAATCCAATAATTTTAATCAAAATAGAGAAATGAACGAAGTAATCAAGACCTCTCAAATTTCTAAGATATATCAAATGGGTAGTGAGGTAATTAAAGCACTACAATCTATAACTATAACCATTGATCGTGGTGAATACGTGGCTTTCATGGGTCCATCAGGTTCGGGTAAGTCTACTTTGATGAACATTATTGGCTGTTTGGATACCCCTTCGGATGGCACTTATATATTGAATAATAATGATGTGAGTGATCTTACAGAAAATGAATTGGCAGAGATCAGAAACAAAGAAATTGGTTTTGTATTTCAAACTTTTAATTTGCTTCCCCGGGCATCATCATTAGAAAATGTTAGTTTACCATTAGTATATGCAGGATATAGTAAATCAGAAAGGGAAGAAATCGCCCACCAAACACTGGCAAGCGTGGGTTTGGGGGATAGGGCTATGCACAAACCCAATGAGTTGAGTGGCGGACAAAGACAGCGAGTTGCTATTGCAAGAGCACTGGTAAATAAACCAAGTATCATTCTTGCCGATGAGCCTACCGGTAACCTGGATACCAAAACTTCTTATGACATCATGGACTTGTTTCATATTTTGCATGAAAAGGGTAATACCATCATTATGGTTACTCACGAAGATGACATTGCCCATTATGCACACAGAATAATTCGGTTGAGAGACGGTTTAATTGAATCAGACACCATTAACGAAAATGTAAGGAAAACAGAAAAGATGGGTGAAGCCACAAATTAGCTGTGCACTTTTGCAGATAGGTTGGCTATTTGCGGCTTGAGAACTAAATTTTGTCTGATTTTTTATTCTAATTGATTTTTATTATTGCTTACTGAAATTGCAGTCATATTGGCTCATGTTATAAGAAAATTAGTTGCCTAAAAATATTTACAGAAGATGGGCCTGTTTTTTAATAACGTTCCTTTTGCAAAACAATTAGTTAGAATAAGTAATTATTGCATATTTGTAATTGAATATTATTGCTTCAAATTTAAATTTCAACATGCGCTATAAGATTTACACAAAGACCGGAGACGCGGGAAGTACCTCTTTATTGGGAGGTAGCAGGGTGTCTAAATCTCACATTCGTATAGATACTTACGGTACTATCGACGAATTAAATTCTCATATCGGCCTGCTACGTGATCAGAAGGTTAATGAAAAGCGAAATGATTTATTTATTAATATTCAGGATAAGCTTTTCACGATTGGTTCTTTGTTAGCATCAGATCCGGCCAAGCCAATCCCAAATTATTTACCTCCTCTCAAAAAGGAACATGTAATCACATTGGAAAATGCTATTGATGATATGGAAAAAGAGTTGCCGGCAATGAAAAACTTTATTTTGCCGGGTGGTCATCAGTCGGTATCTTTTTGTCACATTGCCCGCTGTGTGTGCCGTAGGGCTGAGCGTATGGTAATAGGACTTCAGGAGCATGGTCCAGTCAATGAAATTATAGTGATTTACCTTAATCGTTTATCAGATTATCTATTCGTGTTGGCTCGTAAAATGACTAGCGAATTAGAAGTTGAAGAAATACCCTGGAGGTCACAAAATTAATATTTTTGGCTAAGCAAAACTGCAAATTTTGTAATTTTGCAAATTATTAATTTATTTCTTAAAGTTATGATGGGTACCTTAAATTTGGAAGTAAGCAAGATAGCTAAAAGCCGCTTGCATGAAGTTGATTTTAACAATATAAAATTTGGTAAAGTGTATTCTGATCATATGTTTGTGGCTGATTACTTTGATGGAAAATGGCAAAAATTCAGAATTGTACCCTATGGCAATTTAAGCCTTAGCCCTGCTACATCCGTGATTCACTATGGTCAATCGATATTTGAAGGTATGAAGGCACATCGTAACGATGCTGGTGAAGTATTGCTCTTCAGGCCAGAAGAAAATTATAAAAGAATGATAGCTTCGGCTGAAAGAATGTGCATACCACCACCAACAGAAGAAATGTTTATGGGTGGTTTGCTGGAGCTACTCAATCTGGATAAAGCCTGGGTTCCTGAAGTAGGCGATACATCTCTCTATATACGACCTTACATGTTTGCCACCGATGAATATATAGGCATAAGACCATCCGAAAAATATTCCTTTATTATCTTTACTTGCCCTGTAGGCGCTTATTACACTGCGCCAGTACGAGTAAAAATAGAAACAAAATACACCCGTGCGGTAGAAGGGGGTACTGGTGCAGCTAAGGCCGCTGGCAATTATGCCGGCTCATTGTTACCCATGGTGGAAGCTCAAAAGCAGGGATATAATCAGGTAATATATACTGATGGACAACAGCACAAATACCTGGAAGAAGCAGGAACCATGAATATAATGTTTGTGATAGATGGTAAAATTGTTGCTGCGCCTGTTGGCATTACTATTCTTAAAGGCATTACCCGAGAAAGTGTGTTAATTCTTGCCAGGGATTGGGGTTATCAAGTAGAGGAGCGACAGATTTCTGTTGATGAATTAATAGAAGCCCTTGAAAATAATAGGGTAGAGGAGGCTTTTGGAACAGGTACCGCTGCTACTATCGCACCAATATCTGCTATTGGCTATGATGGGAAAGATTATGAATTGCCTGCCGTTGAGGGAAGAGAATTTTCTAACAAGGTATTGCAGGAGCTGGAAGACATAAAAAATGGTAGAAAAGAAGATAACCGAGGCTGGATAGTCAAGCTCTGATGAAAATAAGATTATTGATTACCATTGTAATTTTACTTAAGCTTACTGAACTGAAGTCACAGCCATATTTGCTTCTATATAAGGATGGTTCATTAAGAAAATCCCAATATCAAATTGGTGATCCTATAAGTTTTAAACTGAAAGGAGATGATCAAAAGAAAACGCTGATAATTAAAAATTTGATGGACAGCAGTATTGTATTTGAGGGTGGAGTGGTTGGACTGGATGAAATAAGTACAGTGTATATAATGGAAGATTTTCGTAGTTGGAGTCCATCTACCTATGCTACAGTTTTATTTATTGCAGGAACTGGATACATGGGGTTGGAGTTAATAAACGATAAGAAAATAAGCAAGAGTACCGTGGTTACTTCTGCTGCTTTAATAAGTTCGGGTGTTTTAATACATCTATTGAAAAGGAAAAAAGTTAAATTAAATAATAAATATAAATTAAAAATACTGGAACTGGAGAATCAAACCCAATGACAAGAGAACAAATGAAGGATTTAAAGGCTCGTGTTTCAGCCTTGAGGAGGTATCTTTGACTTTGATGCCAAAGTAGAAGAAATAAAAGAGGAGGAACTGCTCACCACCCAGCCCGGCTTTTGGGATGACACGAAAAAAGCAGAGAGTATTCTAAAAACCATAAAATCTAAAAAAGCCTGGACAGATAGCTTTGAGAAACTATCTCAATCTTATGATGATTTAGAAGCCTTGTATGATTTTTATGAAGATGATGAAGTAAGTGAAGAGGACATTAAAAAGGAATACAAAAATGTAGAAAAGCAGCTGGAAGCATTGGAACTTAAGAAAATGCTGAGCAATGAAGAAGACCAACTAAATGCAATAATAGAAATAAACCCTGGCGCGGGAGGTACTGAAAGCCAGGATTGGGCCGAAATGCTGATGCGCATGTACATTATGTGGGGTGAAAGCAATGGATATAAAGTAAAGCAAGTAAGCTATCAACCGGGAGATACAGCCGGTCTTAAATATGCCTCCTTAGAGATTGAAGGCGACTTTGCCTATGGCTACTTAAAGTCGGAAATTGGCGTGCACAGATTGGTTAGAATTTCACCATTTGATAGTGGTGGACGGCGCCATACTTCTTTTGCTTCCATTTTTGCCTATCCGGTAGTAGATGATAGTATAAATGTGGAAATAAACACTGCTGATATTACCTGGGAAACCTATAGAGCGGGCGGAGCCGGCGGTCAAAATGTAAATAAAGTTGAAACAGCTGTGCGACTTCGGCATGCACCCTCCGAATTAGTAATTGAGTGCCAGCAAGAAAGATCTCAAAATCAAAATAAAGAAAAAGCACTCAAAATGCTTAAATCTAAGCTTTATCAACTTGAGATACAAAAAAGAAATGAGAAAAGGACTGAAGTAGAAAACTCAAAGAAAAGGATTGACTTTGGCTCTCAGATTAGAAATTATGTTTTGCATCCTTATAAGTTAATAAAAGATAACCGTACTAGTGTAGAACGAACAGATGTACAAAATGTGCTAGATGGTGACCTTGATGATTTTATAAAAGCATTCTTAATGGAGCAATAAATGATAAAAAAAGCCTATTCCTCACAGAGGAATAGGCTTTTGAAGAATATAATTATTGCTTTATTATTCTAACTTAATTTACTTCCAGCATAAGTATTTTACCTTTCTCTACCTTAAGACCTATAAAAAGGTGGTCAGTCAAAGCTGGTGGTTTATTATTAGCATGCAATGCTATATAAATATCGTACTTGCCTGGTTCCAGGTTGGGAACTATAAAAGTGCGCATGTCATTTACAAAAGTCCTGGTAAGTGCATTTTCAAAATAAGGACCTGCATTGTTCAATATTTCTGAAGTTGAAAATCTTCCGTTTTCATATACTATTATTTCATAGGTTCCAATAGGTACGGATTCGACAAGTGTGCCATGAATAAAACCAAAATTTTCTTCCACTTTAAGCTGTACTGTAGGTTTCAATAAATACTCATCTTTATTGCCCAATTGCACGATAGATTCATCAATATCAAAATCCAGCGATAGTTTATAAGTTTTGTTCAGCTCAATCGTAAATGCGCCTTTAATTTTAAAACCAGATGAAGAACCACTCGGAACTTTTAAAGGGTAAATAAATCCATTTTCTTTTTTTACATAATTTCCTTTTCCCTCTACTACCACGTCATTATTCTCACTGGCTACTATTAATCTTATTTCCGAATAACTTCCAGGTTCAATACTGAAAGCATTTAAAAAACTTTCTGAATCTGATATAGATACTAAATCAATCACAAACGGATAATCTGCAGGTATATCAAGCCATCCTTCATCTCCTTTGATTCTGATCATTTCCACGGTTAGAAATATGCCCGTTAAATCATGTTTTTGAAGTCTTTCACCGTCTGAATTATAACCCGAACCGGAAAAGTTTACACTTGCTAAACTTATGTCTTCTTTTTCCACTGTTGGAGTAGGCTCTTCCACGCAGCCAAAAAAAAGAAAAATAATAAAAATGCTAAATAAATTCTTCATCTCTAATCAATTTAGATTAATAAAAATGAAGCTAGTTGTTGTGCTTATGTATATTCTTTATTGCAAAATGGTAAGTGGATAGGGTGCTTATAGGGTATGTTTTACAAGTAATTATCTAATGCAGAATTATGCTTTTATAATCAAAAATGGTCATAAATAAAAAATAAATTGTATTATTGAAATGCTTAATTGTACTATTGTGGTATCGTTGATTTTTTCAAGTTGTAATAATTATAATTAATTAGATTAAACTTTTTTACTATTATTAAACAATATCAATAGTAGAAAAAATAAGATGCCAAGCCCTACACTTATTAATATATAATCAGGAAAAAAGTGGTAAAGCATAACGTGAACCAGCACCAATATCAATCCAGTAAGCATAATGGAAAAAGTGACCGTGGAATGAGAATATCCTTTGATTACTAACCGCTGATATACATGAGAGCGATGGGCAACCCAAATTTTTTCTCCTTTAAGTATCCGCCGTATGATGGTGAACGCTCCATCGGCCAGAAAAAACCATAGAAATATACCCATAGAAAATACTCCAATATTAACTTGCACATGTGTGAAATATAATGGCAAACTAGCAAAAATAAATCCCAGAGATGCACTGCCTATATCGCCCATAAATATTTTGGCCGGGTGCCAATTGTATATCAGGAAACCGGCAATGGCGGCTGCCAAGAAGATAGATAGATCGAAACCCATACCCAATGGATTGAGAAGAGCAATACCAATACATGCAACTAACCCTTGCACTGCGGCATAGCCATCAATTCCATCCAGAAAATTATAAATATTTAAAACCGCTAATATCCAAAATATAGTAAGTGGATGATTAAATATGCCTAATTCAAAATTGTATGGTTCGGGTAATGGAAATTTTTGAAATCCGCCGGTTGCTAAGCTTACAAAAGTGGCAGCTGCCAGGTGAAGGCTAAATCGCATGTAAACAGGAAGATCAAGCCTGTCATCTATCAAACTGGTAATAGCTACTAGTACCAAACCTATCCAAAATGAAATACCTGGCAAATCTTCTATCGGCTTAAAATAAAGCATTGCCAGGGAAGCTAGTAAAAATGCCAGAATAATAGCCAGACCTCCACCTCTTGGAGTGGGCACGTTATGAGAAGATCGCTTATTGGGTATGTCGATGATTCCTCGTTTGCGCAAAAAACCAATTAATATTCGCGTAGTTAATGCAGCAAATAGTAAAGTGGTAAAAGCAATGATTGGAATAATTAGGTCTGCCATTATTTTTCAAATGTTTTGATTGTTTTTATTATACCTTCTCTTGACGAGAGGGGGAAATTGTTGCCTAATGCTGCAATTAATTTTTGATTGGAAACCTGGTAGTTTTCAGTAAGCTTTTGCAATCGTTCACTGTTAAGGGGAAAGGGTAAATAATCACCTGCCCGTGCAATATTGCGTACGATTGCAGGAGATATCGACCATTTTTTTACGTTTTTATTAATTGCAGTTCCAATCAAGTCAATGAGCTCATTGGTAGAAAGATCTTCAGTGTCGGCCAAGTTATAAACTCCCGGTGCTATGTCCTTTTCAATGATGATTTGCAAAGCAAAGGCAAGATTATCAACATGTATAAAAGAACGCCTGTTTTCATAAGCTGCTAGTGGATAGGGCAGGCCTTTTTTTACGAACTGATAAAGTAGGTTTAAATTACCTTTATTGCCTGGCCCATGAATCATGCAGGGCCTGGCCACATATAATTGATGAGTTGGTGGTAAGTTTTCCTTGAGTAAGTGTTTTTCAGCGGCTAATTTAGATTTGCCATAAACAGTAGCCGGCGCGGGTTCAACTTCTTCTGTAAGTATGTTTTCCACCTTGTCGGCGGCTGCTTTCACGGTACTCATAAAAATAAATTTTCCGCCAGGCAATTTTTGAAATTGCTCAAAAAGCTTCACCGTGTAGTTATAATTTACCTCGAAGTAGTCTTTTTCGATGCTAATGTTTTTTAGATCGTGGGCCCTGCCAGCCAGCTGTACAATTACATCCGGTTGTAAATCTCGTAGTTTTTTGTAATCATTACTGGCGAGCAAGCCTTCTACTTGCAAGTTATCAAGTTTACTCGTTTTTGTGTTTCTTACCAGGCCATAAACCTTCCAATTGGTATGCTTATTTAAAAAGCGGGTGAAGTTGGTTCCCACAAACCCCGTAATTCCGGCAATGGCTATTTTTTTCATATTTGAAACAATGATTCTATTTTTTGCACAAAATTCTCCTTTAGTGAGTCAGGGTTTAAATGTTTTTTAGCAAATTTCAGGTTACGATTGCCAATTTTATCCAATCTTTCAGGATTATTTGCCAGTTCGGTTATTTGATTGGCCAGTAACTTGCTCTCGCCATGATCTACCAAAATATTATCAGCTATCTTTTGCAATTGATCAGTAACGTGGCTGGGTGTAGGCCCCACGTACAATATTGGTTTGCCCAGAAAAAGTGCTCCATATATTTTATTGGGATGCGTAAAACCCACTTGTTCATTGCCCATCAAAACTACCTGCATGTCTGCTGCACTCAAACTAACGTGCACATTTTCGCGCGGTTGGAAAGGTAGCTGAACGATGTTGTTTAATTTATTTTTTATTTTAAAATCGGTAACATCAGCTTTACGAATGCCTCCACCAATAAAAGTAAATAAAATGTCGTTGCGATAGCGCAATTGTAAAGCGGCTTCTAAAAGAGTATCAAGTGGGTGCACCAACGAATGATTGCCAGAATACATGATAATCAGCTTATCATGCCACTGATGTTGCATTCTAAACTTATTTTGTAATCGTGAAGCGGTATCGCGCTTGTCCATAATCGGCCAAAGTTGTGAAATGCTAATTTTATCCGGACGTCCCCCTCTTTTTATTATATGTTTCAGCATGTATTTGTCCAATGCAAAAATGTGGTCAGCTTTTTTGAATACTCTATCGCCCATACGGCTTAGTAGTTTTGCCCCAAGAGAATTGGGGTTTACCAAGCCGGCACTGATGGATAGTTCGGGTTGCAAGTCCATAGCCCAGTAGCAAAATTTCATCCTCTTAGATTTTGCTATTAATGAAACAAAAAAGGAGAGCATAGGAGGCACCGTGGTGCTAATGACTAAATCATAGTCTTTTTTATTTAATCTTAATAAACGGACAAGGATTAAAAAATTAAAACTTAAAAAATCTATCATCCGGCTAAGGTTGCTTTTTTTGCCCATACCGGTATTAGGCAGTCTGCCTATTTTTACATTTCGCCATATTTCCGTTCGGGGATACTTAATAGAGGAATTCTCATAATTGTATTGGCCTGCCAATACTTTTACCTCATGCCCGTTTTTCACCAGTTGTTCACTTAAATCTGACATGAATAAGGACACCGCCACATTATCGGGATAAAATACCTGGCTTAAAACAAGAATTTTCATAGTTGGCTAATGATACAAGACAAAAATAGGGAAAATGGGACTAAGGCTACAAAAAAACAATCGAGTAAATTGGTGTGATTAGCAGTAAATGTTTTGAACAATAATTAATTATTGTAAAACTTTAATGAATTTCATATTTTAGTAATTGAAAAAAATTTGGGGTAAACCCTAAATCAGAAAGCGCCTAAGCAGATGGTAGATCAGTATCAAAATGTGTTTAACGCTAAAAAGATTAATAAATGGAAGCATTTACTTGTTGCAATTGTCAAAAGAAAGTGAGCTGGAAAAAAGCGTTATGGGTAAATTTAAGCACCAAAATCACCTGCAATCATTGTGGATTTACCAATAAACCAATGCAGTCTCAATATCAAAAAATAGGAGCAATATTTGGCGCTTTTTCAGGTCCATTGGCCGTTTTTATTGCTCTGCCATTGTTTTATAATCATAAAATAATTCTTGGTATTGGTATTGTTATTGCAGTGGCTCTGGTATTATTTTCTTTTCTGGCCGTATTTTTATATAATAAGCTAAAGTTTATACCGGCTCATCAGACAGAATAATTGCAATAATTGGATAAGCACATACGATCTATTGAAAATAATTGGGTAACAAAAAACTCATAATTATGATGGCAACCATGTGCCATGGAAACCTATCGGAACATTGTGTGGCAAAGCAGCTTCATATAAGATAAATAAATCCTTTGCCTCTGCTATGGTAAAAATAGTTTGATTAGATTTCGCTTGATAACGGGTAAATAATAGCCAGCCATCATCTTCTGCCTTAGCTTCGTGCTTTGGCACAAATACTGGTTCGCCGGGGATACCTTCGGAAAATTCAATACTTTCAAAAGATTTATTTTTTACATCAAGTTTTACAATTTCTTCCAGTAAGCTATGCGACTTGGGTTTAGTGTAAGCTATGCCATAGGCATATTGATAAGGCTTGCCCCGCAAATCAGGATGTACAGCTGGCAATTCCATACCGATATCAGCTAATGGTTCTTGGGTGGTTTTGTTAGTGTTTAAATTTAAGATGTAGCGAATCGGCTTTGCATGCAATATTGCTCTATCATCACCTTTCAAAACCTCTTTATTGGAATCTGCATCCGGAAAATGATCCATTTTTAATGCATCTACTATTATGTTGCCTTCATTGTCTTCATAGGTGTTGAGAAAGTGAAATATGAAACAAAAATCAGATTGTAAATAATGCTTTTTATCCTGGTCTACAATTAATATACTGGTAGGTTTATTTTCCTTAAAATCCAGCGACTCCACCGGCGAAACAGTACCCAATAGCGTTTTCCAAATATTGAAGGATACCGGCGTAAGAAAGAATATTTTTTTTCCTGAATTTGTGATTACAAAATCGTGGGTAAAGGAAAGTCTTTTCAATTTTATTACTTGGGCTATAGTTGCTTTACCTGCATTAGTTACTTCATACAATAGTAGGCGGGGTATTCCTCCCGGAGAGGTGCCAAAATTGAATAGTTTATCATGTTCAGGTAAAAATTTCGGATGTGCAGAAAACGGTAATTCAGGTTGCACTTTTTTATCAATAAAGCTGAAGTCATTTTGAAGTACACCCTGATAGTTGTATCGGCCAATAGTTTCCAGCGTTTCGGGATTAATCTCATGTGGCCAGCCGCCTTCCCAGAGTGCCAGCATTTTGCCCCCAAATTGAATTATATTAGTGTTAGCGGCATTTTTAAAACTAAGTTTGCCTATATTTTTTTTCCAACCGCCAGGAATGTTGGTGCCAAAACTTCTGTAAAGCATTTTGCCAGCTTTTATTTCTTCCTGAAATTCTTTGGTTTTTACATATGCATTGCTATAAATAATACCATTTTGATCAATTTCGAATTTGTTGATCATGCCATCACCATCAAACACATGGTCGTAGGGAGTACCCATATGCTCATGGTTTCCATTGCCATTACGAAACAGGATTCCCTTCAATCCAGCAGGTATCTCCCCTTTTATTTTTTGCAATGGTTTTTTCTTATATTCAGTGGTTACAGCTTTAGTGGCAGCCAGATATGATTGAAGTACATTCATAAATACATTACTTTTTGTGTCACAAAAAGTTTGATTCCAGTCTTTCAATAAATGTGAAGAGCATTGAACTTATTGAAGTCTATGTACCGTTATTATAAATTGAATTGATCAGGAATATTTTATTAAAAATAATGTTAGAACAATGACTAAAAATAATTTGAATGGCATTTTCATCAATTTTACTTTTAAATGATAAATGCATTTTAGAAAATAAATCTTTAAGAAGGTTTAATTCTGATTAATGTTTTATAAACGTAATTTCTTAAGGATGTTTGCGGTTCATGATTATTCCTTCCATCATTTCTTCATCTTCCGTGTCCTTATCTTGCTGGTTATTGCTACATCCGGTTATAAAAGTAACAAATATCAAGAGCGAGAAAACCTAAATACTGATTCGTTTGATCTTTTTCATGAATTGTTAATTTTGATTTAATTGCTTTAGGTAACTTAACTTACCCTAAGTTTTTTGTGTTAAATTTCTGATAACTTAATAAAAGAATTTGATCAAATTTTCCAGCTTCACTTGCGGTTTATTCCACAAGATTATTATCTTAGTCATTATTATATAAAAACCTTTAAATTATGAGTTGGAATAGCCTTGTTAGCAATGCTTTTATCTTTGTACTTCTGTCGTTTATCTCATGTAGCAATCCCAATAAGCAAAATCAGGAAGAAGCTGCCTCCGCCGAGCCACCCAACATCGTATTGATATTAGCCGATGACCTGGGATATTCAGATATCGGTTGTTTTGGCTCGGAAATTAATACTCCCAACTTGGATCGACTGGCAGAAAATGGCATGCGATTTACGGAAGTTTACAATACTTCCAAGTGCTTTCCCTCGCGGGCGTGCTTGCTTACCGGCGCTTATGCCCAGCAAGTAAACATGAGCAGGCGACCGGCAATTATTGAAAATGCTATGACTTTGGGCGAAATGCTAAAACAAGCTGGCTACTACACTATGTGGTCCGGAAAGCATCATAGTACCGAAAATCCAATCAATCGGGGTTTTGATCATTATTATGGCTTATTGGATGGTGCTTGTAATCATTTCAACCCCGGCGAGCAACGACCCGGCGAGGGGGAACCCGCTCAAAAACGACCCGATAGAACCTGGTGTATCGACGAGCAGGTGTATTCTCCTTTTACTCCTCAGGCTAAAGATTTTTATACCACTGATTATTTTACCAATTATGCTTTGCAATGGCTCGATGAGCCGCAAATAGATGAAAAGCCATTCTTTCTTTACCTGGCTTACACGGCTCCCCATGATCCATTGATGGCCTGGCCGGAAGATATTGCTAAATACGAAGGAAAATACAGCAACGGTTTTGCCAAAGTAAGACAGCAGCGTTTCCAAAAACAAAAAGCAATGGGTTTAATCGGTGAAGATTATACTTTGCCAGAAGCTCAGCATCAAGATTGGGAAAGCCTTTCACCTGAAGAAAAAGCCAGGGAAGAAAGAAAAATGGAAGTATATGCTGCCATGATCGACAGGATGGATCAAAATATTGGGCGGGTTTTAGATAAAATAAAAGAGTTAGGTAAAGAAGAAAACACTTTGGTTATTTTCGTTTCCGACAATGGCGCCTCTGCAGAAGTAGTTAATATTGATGGGTCAGGAGAAATTGGAAGCCTTACCCGCTGGACTTCTCTGGGGCCTGATTGGGCCAACGTGGGCAATACGCCTTTACGATACTTCAAAAACTATAGTTATGAAGGGGGTATTCGCACTCCAATGGTAGCTTACTGGCCGGTAGGCATTAAAAGTCAAGGCAGCTTCAATGAGACACCACTACATTTTATCGATTTTATGGCTACTTTTGCCAGCCTGGCTGGTGTGGATTATCCCGAAACTTATGAGGAGAAGGAAATTGTGCCTTTGCAAGGAGAGGATTTTTCACCCTTGTTTGCCGGCCAATCAATCTCTCGCGATGAGCCGCTTTACTGGCAGTGGGCTAAGGGTAGAGCAGTGAGGGATGACGATTGGAAGCTGGTTTCCTGGAACAATAAATGGGAACTTTACAATTTGGAAAATGATCCCACCGAAACTAATAACTTAATAGAAGAAAACCAGGAAAAGGCAATTGCTTTACAAGAGGCATATGAAACCTGGGCCAATGAAGTAGGTATTGAATAATAGCATTTATTAATCGTCTGAAATAATTACTAGCAGTTAATACGTCGTGTGATCATATCATTTACAATAGAAGCTAATTGAGCCGGATTATAGGTTCGCCAATTACCTATTTGTAGGTTTCCTCCAAAGTTGAGGTAACTGTCCAGGTTATAGTGTTGCATTTCGTGTAATACAAAATCTCTGAAGTTGACCAGGGCTATCCAGCCATTTTCTACATCATCAAACCATTCTTCGTAGTAGCAGTCATCAGAACCATGAAAATTTAGCACGTGCTCACCTATAAGTATATATTTATTGATACCTTTTTTATAAAAATGATCAATGATATTGCGTTTCAAGTGCATAATGTCATTAGTAATGGCATCGTTCCATTCGCCAATAAATTCAATAATTACCAGGTCACGTTTATAATCAGCAAATAATATTTTGATATAAAGCGTTTCAGATCCCATGTAATCCCAGGCTGGGTCGATATAGTATCCATAAATGGTATCACTATAGCGATCAAGGTTATAGGTTTTGCCAAAATAAGGCGACATTTGATCCTCGGCTACATTGTAATATTTTGTCCAGCTGTAATAAGGTTCAATAGTGTGCATAAAACATATTCTTTTTCTAATGGTATATTTAACGGGTTTATTCTACCAATTCTTTCAATTATTAAGCAACAAATTTAAACATCCCATTTTAAGTGATCTAATAATATTAAAATTCTATTTTCTGGAATTAAAGCTGGTTTTCGTATCAAATTACTAAATGTTCTTTTAATAATCATAAATAATTAATTAACGACATTTAGAATAAATTACCAAATAGTACATAGCTAATTTCTTCATTTTAATCACCAGGTTTTGCTAATCATGATTGTCTAATTTCATGAAATAATTAAAAATCAACTGAGATGAAAAAGCTTTATATCCTTTTTATATTTATACTCACAAGTATATGTACAAATGCTCAAAGCTTCACTGAAGATTTAGGGCCTTGGTTTTTCGGATCCATTATCTTAAAAACTGATGCAGTAGTAAAGGGACCAATTTACATCGATCTTGAAAAAGACATTGTTATTTGTAAAGCCAAAGATGGGGCCATGAAAGCTTTTACTGCTTACCAAATAAAATATTTTCATTTTTACGATCAAATATTGAAAACGGACAGATACTATCGATCATTTGATACTAAGTTAAAGCGTTCCTCCAGAAATCATTTTTTTGAAGTATTGGCAGTTGGCGATATATTATATCTTCGGCAGGAAGTTGAATTGCTAGTGCCAAGCAGCGATTATCGCTATTTCTTTGCTGATAACAACGAAACCATTGGCGCCAAAACTTGCTTTGTGTATTTTATGTATCAAGGCGACGAAATGATAAAAATTAAAAATTTTAAAAAGCAGTTTCTGGATAAAACTACTAATTATGAAGATAAAATTAGTAATTATGTAAAAGAAGAAAATATCAACTTTGTATCAATCGAGGATCAGGTGAAATTGATAAGCTACTACAACTTCTTGAAAGAAATGGAGCAAGCTGTATCTAAAAATTAATTGTTTGGTTATAATGTCTACTTACTCAATACTTCCAATTCCGCTAGTGCCGGAGGATATCCTTCTCCCCTCAAAAACTCAATTTTAACATACCTGGCCTCCACAGGCTTTTGCGGTACTTCCTGATAAGCTTTTCCAGCTACTTTGGTCAGGTCTGCAAAAACATCCCATTGCTGATTGTCCATGGAGAACAAAATTTTATAAAGATTAAAATAGTCGTATTTTACGAATCGTGGAATTATTTTTTCAATGGGATAAACCTGCCCCAGGTCCACTGAAATATAGCCACTGCCTTGCCAGAAGGTGGCGTAATTGTTGTCCGCTGCCAGTTCGGGGTTAAACGATTTGCTGATGCCTCCTGCCGCCACATTTTTGCCGAAAGCCACATTCGTGTATTTTTCTTTTGGTTCTATGTATTCAGAAAAGTCTACTCCTTCATTGGTAGGCGTGATTTTATTGATCCATCCCTGATTATCAAAAGACATCTTATCGATGCATATTTGGCGCTCGCTACAGGTAGGGTAGAAATAATAGTCCTGCCGGTGGTAAACAATGAAATAATCTCCTTTTATATCAATAACCGAGTGGTGTCCGGGGCCAAATATTTTCTTTTCCGGGCTTGCATTTAAAATAGGATTGTTGGCAGCATCTTCATAAGGACCCCATATGTTTTTGCTCCGCGCGTAATTGATTTTGTAGGTTTCAGCTCCACATTTTCCTCCCGAATACATCAGGTAATAATAGCCTTCGCGATGCAAAATATATGAGCCTTCGGTATAATCAAAGAAAGGACCTGCTAAACTGGCTTCTTTAACCATTGTGGTAAGATAGCCTTCTTCATCCGGGTTACTTTCAAACTCAACCAATCGAGGCCTCGACTGAGGATTGGAGGATGTTCCATAAACTTTACCGGTAGTAGGGTCTTTAAAGATTTGCAAATCAAAGCCTTGCTCTACCAAACCATGCTTTTTCCAGGGCCCTTTGTAAGTTTCTCCCACATAAAGATGGCATTTGAAGTCGAATCCACTAGAATAATATAAATATACTTTACCATCTTCACCTTTTAGAACCGAGGGAGCCCAAAAACGATGCTCGCCAAAGATATTTAATGGTTCTACCCGCCAGTTTTGCATATCTTCAGAAACCCATACCACTGGTTCGAAGTAATCAGATACTGTAGTGGCATATATCAAGTACTTGCCATCCATTTCTACTATTGAGGGGTCAGCAAAGTGACCGGGAAATATTGGGTTGCCACTGTTTGGACTAAAATAATCATCTTTAGTTTGTGCAAAACTAAGTAGTGCTAAAGATGAAAATAAGATGGAGAAAATGAGTTTATGCATGCTTAGAATACGATATTGATTAAAATAACTAAGATAAAGTAAATATTTTAATTATAATAATAATTACTTTATCTAAATTATGATCATTGATAATGAGCCTAAATACATGTTGTATAACATATATTATCTTCTCCTGTGTAGGGTTTGGTTTTTAATCGAAACATAACAAACATTTTTTATGACTGTAAAAAAAGCTTTTGCTTATGGAATGAAAATCTTGAAAGGAGTAAAAGAATAACTATTCAAACTGAAGGTAAAAGGTAAGGGAGTGTAAGGTTAATCTATCTAAATTAACTGTATTTAGGTTAGGCTCGTTTCCCAATAAATTTCTTAAGCCGAAAGAATAGCGTATTTCAGGACTAAATTTAAATAACTCGTAGTAAATATCGGTGCCTATACCTATTTCTATTGCCAAATTAGTATTTGTTAAAAATAATCGATCGTCATCATCCACATCTTGCCGTTTGCCGGTAGCCTCAATTGAAGGAGTAATTCCACCCACTATATACATTCTGTTGTTAAGTCGCCGTTGGGACTTGAATTTTAATACCAGAGGCACTTCAACAATGGTGTTTTCTACAGGTACAATTTTTTGCGGTCTGTTAGTGTAATTGTATTCGAGCCTATTCTCATAAAACGAGACTTTAGGTAAGATACGAAAATCGAGATACTGGGCAAGCCTAAAATTGACTATAAATCCTAATGAAAAACCAAAATTGGAGGGCGTAACAATAGAATGCACAGAATCCATAGCCGCAGAAGTAAAAAGCTCATTGTAACGAACACGATAACCAGAGGTGTGCAACCCAATGATGAACCCGTAATGCAACCAGCGTTCATCATAAGTAGGTAAATTTATTGCTGAATTTCGGCGTTGAGCATTTGCCTGTTGGTTTACTGAGATGAAGCCACCCAGTAATAATAAAATGACTATCGTTTTTTGCCCCAATAAATTGAACTTATGCCGAATGTTAATGGTATCCATTTTGTGTCTTTAAAGCCCAACTCGTCAAGAATGTTTACAAAGGCTTTTCCATCCGGAAATGCATTAACTGACTCTGGTAAGTAAGTATATGCACTGTTATCTTTAGAAACAATCTTGCCAACTACAGGCAAAATATATTTGAAGTAAAAACTGTACAATTGCTTCATTGGAAACTTTCGAGGCTTTGAAAATTCCAGCACCACCAAAACGCCATCATTTTTAATGACCCTTTGCATTTCGGCAATACCTTTTTCCAGGTTCTCAAAGTTTCTAACTCCAAAGGAAACGATCGCGGCATCAAATTTATTATCTTCAAAAGGTAGGCTCTCGCTGTCAGCATGCGATAATGTAATGATATTCTGTAAGTTAAGCTTTTTAATTTTTTTTCTGCCAATGTCCAGCATGCTATCAGCTATATCCACACCTATCACTTCCTTAGGTTTCAGCTTCATTGATTCAATAGCAAAATCGGCAGTGCCGGTTGCCACATCCAAAATCGCTTCAGGCTTTTCTTTTTTTAACAGCTTAATGGCTTTTTTTCTCCACAGAATATCTATTCCAAAGCTCAAAACGTGATTAAGCAGGTCATAGCTTTTGCTAATGTTGTTAAACATTTGCTGCACCTGCGTTTTTTTACTTTTCCCCTTCTCCTTATATGGTAATACCGTCATCTCTTCAATTAAAATTGTAATAATAGGCCAATAACCGTAAGTTAGAAAATAATGTTACCCATTTTTATTATAAAATTTTTAATTAATAGGAATGTATAATGATTGCTGAATGCTACGCCAAAATGGAATAGCCGATTAACATTCCTAATTCCTCATCCCTATTTAATACTGTCCGGTATGTAGAAGCACCAGAGTGCAATGCTGGTAAGTTTGAATGCCTTCTGAGCGGGCTCGTCTTTCAAAATCTCTATTTTCTGTACCGGGGTTGAAAATAATACGCTTGGGCTTTAAGCTCAATATATAGTCATGATAAACGGGCTGGTTGACAGGGCCTACATACATGGTCACTGTATCCACATCTTCTATAGGAAGAGCATCTTTAATGTTGAGGATATTTTCATCGGCCACATCTCCTTTTTTGTTGCTTACGGGTACTATTTCGTGTCCATGTTCTTTTAATAAATGAGCAGCCCTGAAAGAATATCTCGAAGGATTATTGCTAGCTCCTATTATTACGGTCTTTTTCATAAACTAATTTTTTTTATCTTTACGCTTTCAATAACAAATAGTTAATCTTTTTTTTATCAATTAAGAAGTCATTTATTAATTTTTTACCTGTTAACGGTCAATATAAAGCATTGAATTTTAAATTTATGTTAAATATATAGGCAGATAGGTCTTAAACCACAAAGAAATGACAATAATCATAATCAAGTCTTTGAAATTAAATTAATTTTGAGTCTTGACTTTAATTTGAAATTATTAAACTAATTTAAAAATAATAACTATGAGCACATCTAGATTTAGACCGGGAGTTCTTTATGGCGAAGAAGTAACCGAATTGCTTAATTACGCCAATGAAAATGATTTTGCCCTACCTGCTGTTAACGTGGTCGGGACTAATTCTGTTAACGCGGTTTTAGAAACTGCTAAAGCAGTTAATTCTCCGGTTATCATCCAATTTTCTAATGGTGGTGCCGTGTTTTTTGCTGGAAAAAGTGCACCAAATGACAAAATGCAAGCCGGTGTGGCCGGAGCGGTCTCTGGCGCATTGCACGTGCATCGTATGGCCGAGCTTTATGGCGTACCAGTAATTTTGCATACTGACCATGCCGCCCGTAAATTATTGCCATGGGTAGACGGTATGCTAGATGAAGGTGAAAAACATTTTGAACTTCACAAAAGACCACTTTATAGTTCTCATATGCTCGATTTGAGTGAAGAACCTATAGAAGAAAATATTGCTACTTCAAAGAAGTATTTTGAAAGAATGGACAAAATAGGCATGACCATTGAAATAGAATTAGGAGTAACCGGTGGTGAAGAAGATGGTGTAGACAATACTGGTATTGATAGTAGTAGGTTATATACTCAACCTGAAGAAGTCGCTTATGCTTATGAAGAACTTGGTAAAGTAAGCAAAAATTTTACTGTAGCGGCTGCTTTTGGTAATGTACACGGAGTTTATAAGCCAGGAAACGTGAAATTGACACCTGTAATTCTGAAAAACTCTCAGGATTACATTCAGGAAAAATTCAAAACGGGACATAATCCTGTAAATTTTGTATTTCATGGTGGATCAGGTTCTACCAGAGATGAGATAAGGGAAGGTATTAAATATGGTGCCATTAAGATGAACCTGGATACTGATATGCAATGGGCTTTTTGGGATGGTGTAAGAAATTACTACCAGGCTAAAGAAGGGTACCTGCAAACTCAAATAGGTAATCCGGATGGTGATGACATTCCAAACAAAAAATTCTATGATCCACGCGTATGGCTTCGAGAAGGTGAAAAAATGTTTGTAAATAGACTACAATTGGCTTTTGAAGACCTAAACTGCCTGGGTAAAAATGCTTAATTGAATAAAGATTAACTGATAAAAGGCTGGTGGAATACACCGGCCTTTTTTATGTGTATCTCTACCAAAAACCCGGGGTGAAGCTTGGTGCGACTTATTTGCTAAAGAGCCGGCGAGAAGAGAAAAGCTAACCACTGAGAATCACAGAGGAATTCACAGAGAGGAAACACACAAACCTGGAGATAAATCTA
>CAZQEZ010000059.1:0-27097 GCA_964592475.1 uncultured Roseivirgaceae bacterium | reverse complement strand
ATCCTCAGAATGCTCTGTGATTCTCCGTGGTTAATTTTTTACCAAAAGACTCCGTGGTTCTCCGTGGTTAATTTTTTACCAAAAGACTCTGTGATCCTCCGTGGTTAATTTTTTACCAGAAGACTCCGTGGTTCTCTGTGGTTAATCTTTTACCAAAAGACTCTGTGGTTATCTGTGGTTAAATCTTCAATCTCTCTTTTCTCTGTCCTTTTTCCTGATGCCTCTTTTAGGAAAAAAGAAAATAAAAGCCAAAATAGTCAATATTGAAACCCCACTGCCAATTAAAAGTAATTCAAGATAGGTAAGATTGAGACCTAGAAATACTAGGAGGAACATTATTAAAAAAGCCACTATTAAAATGACAAAAACGCTTATAAAGTCTTTCATGAATATTTAACAGCAACGAGTATAAATAGTTAAAGAAAACACTAGTAAACTAAATTGGGGCATTTCCACGATACAAGGTTTGCAGGTGATCGACCAAAAATTTACTACCTGTAGTTGGTCAGTATTGGTACTTAGCAAGGACAACAACTCATGCTTAGGCATTACTTCCTCTTTAGGTTGGCAGTTGGCAAAAATTAAGACCAATAAAAATACTAGATATTTTTGCATATATATTAAAATTTAAAATATAAAAATAAGCGAAATATTGTGAAACAGTCTCGCTAGTTGTAAGTTTTATTTTACTTTAAACTACCAGACTTTCCGAAGCAAAAAATACCATATAATTTGATCCATGACAATTGACCGAATTCAAAAACAAATGGCTTTTTTAATAGAAGCCGACAAGATAAAAAATATTTTCAGAATAAATCACATTACCGATGGTAGCCGACGAGAAAATGATGCCGAACACAGCTGGCATCTATGTTTACTAGCAGTAATCCTGAGCGAACATGCCAATTTTAAAGATCTGGATCTATTGAAAGTGTTAAAAATGCTGTTGATTCACGACATTGTAGAAATTGATGCCGGTGATGCTTACGTGTATGATGCAGCCGCGAAAGCAGCCCAGCATGCCAAAGAAGTAAAAGCTGCTGACCGGCTATTCAACATTTTACCGGAAAACCAGGCAAAAGAATACCGTGCCTTGTGGGATGAATTTGAAGAAAGAAAAACACCAGAAGCCAAATTTGCTGCCGGCCTGGATCGATTACACCCCATGCTTATGAATTTGCAAAGCAAAGGTAAATCATGGATGGAGCACGACATTAAAGCTAATCAAGTAAAGGAAAAAAACCAACATATGCAAGAAGGATCAGAAGTACTATGGAAATATGCCTTACAAAACATTATTGCCAAAGCAGAAGAAAAAAACTATCTTTAAAATAACGATTATTCAATGGAAGAATTAAAGCTTTTACTACTCAATCCGGCAAAATTGATCAAAGGTGTAGCTGACGAGTCTATCAAAAATAACAGCTTGTTTATTATTATCATCTTTACTTTCGCATATGTATTCATACAGGCTAGCAACTTCGATTACTCCTCTATCATGGCCTTGCTTAAGATAATCGCAATTTTCGTGGTTTCATTAATCATGGTAGTCGTACTGGTGATGCTTCGCTCTTTAATTATAAATTGGATATCCTCTATGTTTAATAAAAAAGATGCTACTAAAAGTCTACGCTTCGCGGTTAGCTATTCTATTTTTCCCTTAATTTTTGCCTTGTTAATTCAGTACTTTTTTCCTGAAAACTATGTTACCCTTGCTATATTAGCTTTACTAGTAGGTTGGTCTTACCTTATTTTAATTATTATGTTAATAACGGTAAAACCTACCAATATTTGGCAAAGCTTGCTAAGTGTGCTGGCAAGCGATCTGGTTTTACTATTGCCCATGGTTTTGCTTGGCAGTTTGTTTATGCAATGATTTTAGCTTTTGATACTTATTATTTTCAGCAAAAGGCCAAAACCGCCGCGATTATTTTCCAACATTGGAATGATCAATTACCTTCTTCCATTCATAGTGATATAATTGATTCAGTTAATCCATACGAACCAGGCAATTTTTATAAGAGAGAACTCCCATGCATATTGAAATTGATGAGGCAAATCTCATTAAAAAACATCAATTTTATTATTGTAGATGGCTATGTGTTACTTGATGGAAATGGCAAACTCGGATTGGGAGGATATCTTTATCAGACCCTGGAAAATAAAACACCTGTAATAGGTGTTGCTAAAAATAAATTTAATTCAAAGTCGATGGCAGCTTTAGCAATATTTAGAGGCAAGAGCCAAAAACCTCTTTACATTTCTGCCATTGGCATATCAGTAAAAAAAGCTGCGAAGATGATAAAGGAAATGCATGGGAATTATAGAATACCTACCTTATTAAAATTGCTGGATCAGAAAACCAGAAATATATAATTTTATTTAATTCAAATGAAACCCGTAAATTTTATCGTCGCCTTCTTCTATAGAATAAACCAAACGCAAGGTCATGTTTTGCTTTTCTCGTATTGAAATATAAGTAATAGAAACAAATTCGTGTAATTGGTTATTTAAGCTATCTTCTAAAAAAGAGAAACCATAACTAAACAATTCCATTTGCTTTCCAGCATCCTTGTCAATTTCACGCAAGTTTTGTATGAAAACTTTTTCACCCTTTTCTGAAAAGTTAACTAAATCTAAGTGGTTCATTAATTTTTCATATTCTTGATTATTCATCTCATCTATGATGTTTAAATGAATATTGGCTTTTTGAGAAGCAATTTGTAGAGAAGAAGTTTTGATATCAAAGCTAGTTACCTGGTTGCCAATTTCCACTTTTACTTTCAAATGCGTATAGGCATCCCTTTCAACCTCGGCCATATTTTTATACATAATCAAGGCTGCTTGGGTAGCTACATTTTCGGCAGCTAACCCATCCAGGTTTTCTCCTGATAATGTTAGCACTAAATATTTTTGATCTTCTTCTGTTGAGGCCAAAAAACCCTTGCTATAGGAGACCTGACAATCAAAATATTCGGCCACTGAGTTCATTGCCTGCTGTTCGGTTTCTGACATGCAACCGTACAAACTCATCAAAAAAACCAAAGGGATTATAGCTTTCTTTTTTAGCATCTCTTCCAAATTTAAGTCATCAATATTTTTGTATAACAAAAATAGAAAAATTCCACAAAATATTTTATTTGTTTCTTTTATCTTTTTGAAAAAATAGAAAAAAGAAAAAACCTACCACTATTACTGCCATAGACATCCAAAACATAATATCACGCATGCTGGTGGTATCTTTCAGAAATCCGATAAGAACATTACCTACTGTAACGCCGGCACCGAAATGAAAAGCCCAAATCAATGATTGAGCGGTAGCTCGCCAATGAGCCGGCACTAATTCATGTACGTAATTAACCACAGCTACCAGAAAAATAGACAAGGTAAATCCATGCAGTGCACCTAGCGGCAGTGCCAGTAATGGATCGTTCACCATACTATACAAAATCATGCGAACTACAGTGACTGCAAGTGTAACTAATATGGCATTGCGAGCACCAAAGCGTTTTATAATCTTATCTGCATAAAAGAAAAAAGGTATTTCTGTAAAAGCTTGTACCGTGAATGCATAACCAACTAAAGTATTACTTGCACCTATATCTTTAAAATAAAGATTGATATAATAATTGAGCGGCGTAATACTGATACCATAAACAAAAATGATCAAGAAAAATAGCGCCAATCGACGATTAGCAAAAATTATTTTGAAATCTTTCAAATTTATTAAGCTTCCTTTTACCCTATCAGGATCAGTTTTTACTAAAGTGGCAACTAGAATAAATAAAATAAAAAAAGCTATAGCCGAAGCATAAAAGATCAGGGATATATGGGATTCGGAAATCAAGGATCCTACTATTAAGGTGGCTGTTCCCCATCCCAAACTACCCCAAAGCCTGTATTTGCCAAAGGCGGAAGATTCATAATTTCTAGCGTGATTAATCGCCAGTGTATCTATTAAAGGAGGATTGGGGTGGTAAAAAAAAGCAAATAAGAACATGTACAAAACCAGGTAGTTAAACTGCTGGAAATACTGAAGAAAAAATACTAATATAGCTGTAGAAATTAAAGAAATGACCAGGCTAAATCGCAACCCTTTTTTGTCGGCCAAAATACCCCAACTTACTACAGTCACCAACATTAACCCCTGATAGATGCCGTTAATAATGCCAATTTGGGCACCATTGAATTTAAGTTCATCTTCAATAAAAGGATTGTAAAATGCCAGGTAGGATGCTGCACCTGCATATACAAAAAAATAAAATACGGCAATCAGGATATCACCTTGCAATTTGGATTTAAAATTGGCCATGCAGCATCAAAATTTTCAAGTTGCAAGATTAGGAAATTTCCCTTTAAAAGTGAAAATGTTAAAATCAAACAAATTATAAATTGAAAGCCAAACTTACATTCCTATACCAAAATCATATGCAAATAATTACAATCACGTTAGTTTTTCATAATTTAGCCGCATTAAGCATATAATTTCATGATAAAATTAACAAATTTCCCTGGTTTTAAAATCATTTCATGGTTAGCCTTATACCATGTAGGAATGGCTTCACTTCATGCACAAAGTGTAAATGCCCCTTTATCCGACAACTATTATCATCTCATAGATCGATATGAAATAAAACAGGGCAAGTTGTCTTCTACATTTCACAGCAGTGTAAAGCCTTATCAACGCCAAGCAATAGCCAGGTTTGTAGATAGCGTAAAAGCAGAAGATTTATACTTTAGTATTACCGATGATTTTAACTTGCAATACCTGGCTTTTGACAATTGGGAGTGGTATGACAGCATTGACAATAAAAATGAAAACCCCGTTTTTAATGCTTTCTATAGAGTTCCCTCAGACCTTTATCATGTAGATGAAGAAGATTTTGATTTGCATATCAATCCTGTACTTTATTTGCGTGCAGGCAATGAGTTTGACAATGAAGTAACACCGTATCTCAACACAAGAGGCATTCGCATAAGGGGAATGATTGGTAAGCGATTAGGATTTTTTACTTTTTTGAGCGAAAATCAGGCGGTTTATCCCAGTTATGTACGCCGATATATACAGGAAAACAGGGCAGTACCCGGGCAAGGCTATTACAAAAGCTTTAAAGAAAACGGGCAGGATTATTTTGCAGTTACTGGCTATATTTCATTTGATGTGGTTCCTAAATACATCAATTTGCAATTCGGTCACGACAAGTTTTTTATTGGTAATGGTTACCGCTCGCTTATTTTATCGGATGCCGGCAGCAAATACCTTTTTTTAAAGCTCAACACCAAAATATGGAAATTTAACTACACCAATCTGTTTACTGAACTTCGAGCTGATGCATTTGGCTTTAGCAATAATCCGCTAGCCAGAGACGATTTTCCTCGCAAGTACATGACCTTTCATCATTTAAGCCTCAATATTGGGAAAAAATTTAATTTGGGCTTCTTTGAATCCATCGTTTTTGGAGAACCAGACTCGCTGGGCAATGCCAGTTATGAATTAAGCTACCTAAATCCGGTCATTTTCTACAGGGCCATTGAGCATCAAAACGGCAGCCTAGACAATGCTATATTGGGGGCTGATTTCAAATGGATGCCTTTTAGGGGATTTATGCTATATGGGCAATGGGTATTCGATGAATTTTTACTGAGAGAAATCAGAGCCGGCAATAACTGGTGGGCCAACAAGTACGCCTACCAATTAGGCATAAAAAAAACCGACCTGCTGGTAGATAACCTTGATTTACAGCTGGAAACTAACTGGATAAGGCCCTATACTTACGGCCACAAAAGCATATTTACCAATTATGCTCACTACCGCCAGCCTCTGGCACACCCTATGGGTGCCAATACTCGTGAATTAACTGGCATAATCCGTTATCAACCTTTTCCGCGACTTAATTTGAGAGGGCAAATTACTATGGCAAAATATGGCGCCGATACGCTTAACAGCAACTGGGGTAAAGATGTAATGAAGAGCTATCTTACCAGGGAGCAAGATTATGGCAATTTGATGTTTCAAGGCGTGGAAACGGACATGACATTTGTAAATGCCACAGCTTCTTACCAAGTTATGCACAATCTATTCATTGACGCTGGTGTGATTCTGCGCCAAACCAACAATGAATTGGGACAAACAACCTCACAAAATCTGGTGAATTTTGCTTTACGCTGGAATATTGGCATGATGAACATTGATTACTGACGGAATTTATTTGTTTTTAGCCAATCAATCAATCGGTAAAGTAAGCAGGTTTAATGAAAAGTCAACGGCTCACTACTGTTCCTTCAAACACTATTCTCGGATCATTTACATTTACCAATTCGTCCAATTCGTAAATATTTCTAAAACCATAACCGTATAGATTAATATAGGTAGGAATATTCAATGCTAGCATAATGGGTTTTCTATTAGATAATATTTGAGTTTCAGCACTACTGTCAGGAATTGATATCTTTGAAGTAAAATCTATTTGATCTCCTTCAAAATTATTGTTGCAATATATCAAAATCCTTGTATCAGGATTTGGTATTAAGTCCCATAGTGCTTGCTGAGTAAAATTAGTAAAATCTAAGTGAATTGCTCCTTTAAGGTGTTTTCTATCATAACGAAAATCCGAACGAGTATCTAGAATAACCGTATTTTCTTCTTTTGACATTTTCAAAAAAGTATCTAAGCTAATTAATCTTTCATTTCTATAAGGCTCCACTTCCAAAACCAATTTTTTGAAATCGCTGTAATCTGCAAAAGATTTTGGATATTCTTTTGCATTTATCTTTTTATCTTCTTTCATAAAATTTAGTGAGATCAAGATCGATGCTGACAGAAAAAGTAAACCTATCAATAATAATCTTTTCATTTTATTAATCATTTATTTAGTATTGCAAATTAATAAATTATTTGATTAAAACCTAAATATAATAGCACAAAAAAGAGTTCATCGAAAAAAACGGCTGATCAGGCTATCATCATCACAAAAAGATGGCTGCTATTAAGACATCGGAAGTGAAAAGCCATCTGCTCACTATAAGTGTCTGTTTTTTTGCATTGTCTCATTAGATATTTACATCCGTTGTTCTGCTATTCTTGTAGGTTTTGAATCACTTCTATATAGCAGTCGGGTAACTTCTCATGACACTTTATTTTCAATAACTTAAAAAATAATACTAACTTCGCATGGAATTTTAAAACTTATCAATGAATACCTATTTACGTATTTTTAATTTTGCCAGGCCACTACGCAAAACCCTACCATTTTATATTTTATTTACCCTATTATCTGCCCTGTTTTATTCAATAAATTTAACCTTACTGGCACCGGTTGTAAATTTATTATTCAAAGAAAATCTTCCGGAAAAACCGGCTGCAGCGCCAGAATACGAACTTAACCCTGCTTATTTGGTCGACTTGTTCAATTATCATTTTGTAAACCTTCTACATGAAGAGGGAAAGTTAAATGCCCTTTACTACGTACTTGTTGTTATTACTATATCAGTTGTATTGTATGTTGTTTTCTATTATCTATCCGGAATAATTCTAGCTCACATTCGCGCCAATGTCATTCGACGTATCCGAACCCATATATTTAATAACGTAACCAGTCTCGACATAGGTTTTTTTACCAATGAGCGAAAGGGTGACGTAATGTCTAGAATTACTAATGATGTACAGGAAATAGAAGCGTCCGTAGTTAACTCCATGAAGGTTACGTTCCGCGAACCATTTTATATCATAGCCTTTCTAGGAGCTATGCTGGCCATTTCGGTCAATCTCACTTTGTTTGCATTGGTTTACATACTTGTTACAGGAGTAATCATTTCAGAAATAGTAAAAAGGCTGAAAAAGCAATCTACCCTGATCCAGGAAAACCTGGGCCGCATTGTAAGCATGCTGGATGAATCACTCTCTGGCATAAGAATAATAAAGGCTTTCAATGCTACGAAAATGATCAATAATAAATTTGCCGGGGAAGTCAATCAATATGCCAGTACCAATATCTCCATAGCATATAAAAATGAACTGGCCACACCGGTATCGCAGCTGTTAGGTGCACTTGCCATTGCAGGTTTACTTTTGTACGGTGGCACCCGGGTATTTGCCGGTCATATCGATGCTGGAAGTTTTCTTGCTTTTATTGCTATATTTTCACAACTACTTAATCCCTCTAAGGCTATTTCAAAAGAGGTGAGTAGTATTCAAAGAGGTATTGCTGCCGGAGAACGCATTTTCAAGATAATTGACCTTAAACCTACCATCACAAATATTGAGGACCCAATAATTATTGAAGATTTTAAAGAAGGCATTGAATTTCAAAACGTAACTTTTGCTTACGAAAATGAAAAAGTGCTAAAAAACATCAACCTTACCATTCCTAAAGGCACCACCGTGGCATTGGTAGGCATGTCGGGTGGAGGCAAAAGCACGCTAGCCGACCTCGTGCCAAGATTTTACGACCCAATAAAAGGAGCTATTTTTTTAGATGGAAAAACCTTGAAAGATTACGAAATCGAATCACTACGCAGGCAAATGGGCATTGTAACGCAAGAGTCGATTTTGTTTAATGATACCATTTTTAACAACATTGCCTTTGGCAAGCCCAATGCCAGCCACGAAGAAGTAGAGCAAGCCGCTAAAGTTGCCAACGCTCACCAATTTATTACTCAAACCGAAAATGGCTACCAAACCAACATTGGCGAACGTGGCACCAAACTTTCCGGTGGTCAGCGACAGCGCATTAGTATAGCTCGGGCAGTATTAAAAAATCCGCCTATTTTAATTTTAGATGAAGCTACCAGTGCCCTTGATAGCGAATCGGAAAAATTAGTGCAGGATGCTCTTACTAATTTGATGAAGAATCGCACCTCGGTGGTAATCGCTCACAGGCTTAGTACTATTCAGCACGCCGACCAAATACTGGTATTGCAAGAAGGAGAAATAGTTGAGCGCGGAAAACACGAGGATTTAGTAAAAAACAATAAGATTTATACAAAACTTACAGCCATGCAATCAGTATAAGTTGTAAATTGATTTAAAATTTGTAAGATTTGTAAAAACAAACAGCCCAATAGTATACATTTTTTTCATACAATAATCATATTTTAGATATATAACTATAATTCAAATGAAAAATTTAAAACTAGTATTGTACATTATTGTAATTATATATGTAATTGCAACGGTATTTTTGGTGATAAACCAAGATGTAGTAATCAACAGATTTGGATTTGGTGATTCTATCAACTACCTTATCAATTGGCTATTGGTGGGCTTATTTTTATTCATAGCCGAGTGGGCTTTACAATCCATTCACGTTGGAAAATTGAAAAAAGAAATTAACAGACTGGAAAAAGATAACCTCAACCTAAAAGCTAAACTTTTTGATCAGGAAGAAGAAAGAAAAGAAGTTGATAGGAGTATTCATTCTTTTGAAGGTTCATTAGAAGAGCCAGAAAAAAAGAAGCCTGCAGAAAAAAAGAAAAGCACGGGCAAAAAAGGTGAAGGAGAGGATAAAAAATAATGCAATATCAACAAGAAATAACCAGCCATTTGAATGAGGCTTCGGTTGTTTTAAATAATTTTTTAGATAACGCTGAAAATATTGAAAAAATTGAATCGGCTGCCCAGATAATTGCCGATGCAATCAAGTCCGGTGGTAAAATTTTTAGCTGCGGCAATGGCGGGTCGCATTGCGATGCCATGCATTTTGCTGAAGAACTTACCGGGCAGTACAGAAATGCTCGCCCGGCACTGCCCGCTATTGCAATAGGCGATGCTAGCCATATCACCTGCACTGCCAATGATTATGGCTTTGAAGAAGTCTATAGTCGCTTTCTGTCTGGTTTGGGCAGGCCCGGCGATGTTTTATTGTGCTTGAGCACCAGTGGCAATTCTGCTAATATTATTAAAGCCGCGTTGGAAGCCAAAAAGCTACAGATGAGGACTATAGCTTTGACCGGTAAAACAGGTGGTAGACTGGCTGATATGGTTGATATTGAATTGAGAGTACCTCATCAAGGCTATTCCGATAGAATTCAGGAAGTACATATAAAAATAATTCATGTATTGATATATTTGGTTGAAAAAATGGTTGATTAAATGCTAGCCAAAACCTACGGAAGTTCAGTTTACGGAGTTGATGCATCCATCATTACCATAGAAGTAGATGTTTCTCAAGGTACTAAATATTTTATGGTAGGATTGCCCGATAATGCCGTGAAAGAAAGCCAATTCAGAATTACGGCTGCAATAGAGCAGATTGGATATAAAATGCCTCGAAACCGAATAGTAATTAATCTTGCACCGGCCGATGTAAAAAAAGAAGGATCAGCCTATGACCTTCCCATTGCTTTAGGCATCCTACAAGGTGGTCGGATATTACGATCAGACCACCTGGAAGAATATATAATTATGGGAGAGCTGGCACTTGATGGCAGCTTAAGGCCCATAAAAGGAGTGTTGCCTATTGCAATCGAGGCCCGCAAGAAAGGATTTAAAGGTTTTATTTTACCCAAAGAAAATGCTTCCGAAGCTGCTATAGTTAATAATCTGGACGTAATTCCAGTTGAAACCCTGCAACAATCGATCGACTTTCTGGAAGGTAACGAAGTAATCACCCCCGTGGTAAACGATACGCGCGACATCTTCTTGAGCCAGCTCAATGATTATGATGCCGACTTTAAAGATGTGCAAGGACAGGAAAATATTAAGCGAGCCCTGGAAATTGCAGCTGCCGGAGGTCACAATGTAATCATGATTGGACCTCCCGGTTCAGGCAAAACCATGCTGGCCAAGAGACTGCCCTCTATCCTACCCCCTTTGTCGTTGCATGAAGCACTGGAGACTACCAAAATACATTCTGTAGCAGGCACCCTGGGCCATAATGCCACTTTGGTTTCTACCCGGCCCTATCGGTCTCCGCATCATACCATCAGTGATGTGGCGCTTGTAGGAGGCGGTGGCATACCTCAGCCAGGCGAAATCTCGCTATCCCACAATGGTGTATTGTTTTTAGACGAGCTGCCTGAATTTAAAAGAACTGTGCTGGAAGTAATGCGTCAGCCGCTGGAAGAAAGAAGGGTGACAATTTCACGGGCTAAGGTTACCCTGGATTACCCGGCTAACTTTATGCTTATTGCCAGCATGAATCCCTGCCCTTGTGGTTACTATAATCACCCTGAAAAAGATTGTGTATGCGCCCCGGGAATGGTACAGCGATATTTGAATAAAATAAGCGGGCCACTTCTGGATAGAATCGACTTGCATGTAGAAGTTACTCCTGTTTCTTTTGATCAGATGACTGCCACTCGCGAAAGCGAGAGCAGCAATGAAATTCGCGAACGTGTAATTAAGGCTCGAAAAATACAATCTGACCGTTACCAGGAGCACCCAGAAATATACAATAACGCGATGATGTCTTCACAACTGGTAAAAAAAGTTTGTCCGATAAATGAAGGTGGCAAAACACTACTCAAAAAAGCGATGGAAAGATTAGGCTTATCTGCACGGGCCTACGATCGTATTTTAAAAGTAAGCCGCACCATAGCCGACCTGGCAGGAAGCGAGGATATAAAAATCGAACATTTGGCAGAAGCTATTCAGTATCGAAGTCTGGATCGTGATGGTTGGGCTGGATAATTTTACATTTTACAACAATTTCTCACTCAGTTACTAAATTATTCAATTTAACCAATTTCAAGTATAGTATACACTTTAAGGCAGTCTATTGTAGGCATAAATCTTTGTCACTACTTGCAAATTATCTAAAGTGGTTCGTATCAGGTGTTTAACTTCTCTGAATCCAATTTAATCTTACATCAAAGCCAATAAGTAAAGACAACTCCGGCTAATTCTAATTGCAATTATTACCTTCAATAAGTGTAATTTTATTCAAAAATTAGCTGAGGAACTCATGCAACGTATTATAAAATTAATTTTATTTGCAATATTTATTTTTGAGACTTCTTCCGAACTTTTTGCTCAGGAAGTACCTGAGCATCCCAAAAAAGTTTATCAGTCGGCAGAAGGTAAAATATTCTGGCCAAAAGACTTGCCGGTATTTATTCGTTTATCTGCCTCCGAAGCTGACTCTGCTAACAGTTTTTTAATGAAAAGTGAGCGGACAAAAAAACACACCAACCCCTATTACCTTGACACGGAAGGCATCAACTATATTCGATCAAAATGGGCAGTAGATCCTGAAACCAAGCAAACGGTTTATCCAAAGTTTGAAGTAGTATGGGAAGTATACAGAGATGGAACGCCCCCTGTTTCGCAAATGATTATTGAGGATGATAACAATTTTAGGCGTAAAAGTAAAATATATTTATCAAAAGAGACCGAAATAAAATTTTCTGCTAAGGATGCCATGTCAGGTGTTGAAGCTATATTTTATTCAATTGATAGCCAACCATTCAAAAAATACGAGAACGCTATAAACCTGGCACAAGAAAAGGAATACCTTATAAAAAGTTATAGTGTGGATCGCACCGGCAACGTAGAATCGCTTAATGAACAAAAAATAATAGTTGACTTTACCGCGCCCAGCAGCTCAAAAACTGTGGAAGGCACCTTTTTTGAACAAACACTATCCGGTAAAAATACCATAAAGATAGCGGCTAAAGATAACTCGGCAGGGTTGGCTTCCATCTACTACCAAATAGACACGCTTGAAAAAAAAAAGTACTTTAACTCAATAAGATTAGAACAACTAGAAGAGGGTGATCATCAGCTTTATTACTACGCTGTAGATAGCCTTGGCAATGAAGAGCAGCAACAATCCTATAGCTTTTATATTGACAATACTCCCCCTATTATCACTTCCGACTTATTGGGAGATAGCTTTATCACTAATGGCAAAGAATTTTCCTCCGGTAGAACAAGAATAAAATTGACAGCCATTGACAATAAGGCGGGAGTAGATAAAATTTATTACCAGATAGAAGGTGGAGAATACCAGGTATATGAAAAGCCCTTCTTTTTACCGGCCAAACAAGGAGATGTGAAAATCAGCTATTATGCAATAGATCAAGTGGGCAATAAAAGTCATCAATCGGCCGGTAGAGACGCTACATTTACCAGTCCTTATCTTGACCTTACAGCACCAAGGCTCTCGCATCAATTTGTGGGAGACACATACCAGAGCCGGGATACTATTTTCATTAATACTGAAACGAAAATAAAGCTAATAGGCAGCGATAGTGAATCAGGCATGAAAAAGATTGAGTATAAATTTGATGGTGATATTGATAGTATTTACACACAACCTTTTGCCATAAAGAAGGCTGGCATACACGAAATTAACATGATAGGATACGATAACGTGAATAATAGTAATAGCCATCGGTTTTTTATCAATGTGGATTCCGGCTCTCCTGAAATAACTTCGATATTTAGTATAAAGCCTTACAGTAGTGAAATAATAGCGGGCGAAAAAATTCCCGTATTGCCTTTGCAAACGCAAATATTTTTGGCTGCAACTGACGATAAAGTAGGCCTGGAAAGCATTTTCTATTCGATTAACGGACAAGAAAAACAAAGATACAATAAAGCAATAGATGGATTTAGTGCAGACGAAATTTATCAAATAGCTATTGAAGTAATGGATAAATTGGGCAATCAAAGTACACAATCAATAAAATTTAAGGTGAAATGAGAAGTGTAGTTATTTTAATTTTATTATTGTTGCCTTTTTTTGTTGCTGCTCAGCAAGTGAATAACCTGGAGCAAGAGCTTGCAAAATATGAAGCTCTAAACGACCCAATCGGTGCCAGCCGCTTACATACCAAACTTGCTTTTACTCATTGGAACCAAGGCAATAACCGTGAGGCTATCGAGCATTTCGAAAAGTCAATGCAACTAAATACTCAAATAGGTAATAAAAATGCCATAGCCTCAATCAACTCTTACTTAGGGATAATATATTCCGACATGGGGGAAAACGGTAAAGCACTTCAGTATTTGCAAAAGGCCTTGCAAATGAAGAAGCAATTCAAAGATAAAAAAGCAATAGTTTCGGAACACATTAATATAGCAGTGGTGTACAATCAATCGCAAAACGAACCTAAAGCGATAGATCAACTGGAAGAAGCACTTGTACTGGCAAAAGAAACCAATGATATCAAGTTGCTAAGAAGAGTATACGGTATGCTGGCAGAAAACTATCAATCGTTGGGCAATAATGAAAAATCTATACAATATTACGAACTTTTTTCAGCTTTGGATAAGCAAATACAACAGCAGTACCTGGCTTCGAAAGAGGCAGAGGCCAATAAAATGGTAAACGAAGCAGAGCTGAGACAAAAGCTGGCAGAAACTGAGAAAGTGATGAAAGAAGAAGCCTTGCAAAAAACCAGCAAAGATTTAGATCTGGCCATACAGGAAAGTAAAGCTCACCAATTGGAAATAGACCTGCTCAACAAAGACAATAAAATAAAAGCACTTGAAATAAAAGAACAGGAAGCCAGACTAAGGCAAGAAGCTACTATACGCTATGCATTTATAGCTGGTATTGCATTGGTCATACTGATCGCAATTTTAACTTATTTGGCCTATCGGCAAAAGAAAAAGTCGAACCAATTACTGGCAGAACAGAATGATGAAATCAACAAGCAAAAAAACAAAATCGAATTTCAAAGCAATGAATTAAAAAAGGCATTTGAGCAAATAAGCGATAAAAATCATAAGATCAACCGAAGTATCACTTACGCTTCGCGCATCCAATCTGCCATGCTTTCACATTGGGACAAAATCCAAATGTTCATTCCTGAATCGTTTGTGTTTTTTAAACCGCGAGACATAGTCAGTGGCGATTTCTATTGGTTTCGGGAATTAAACAACAACAGTAATAAATTAGCACTTGCAGCAGTTGACTGCACGGGCCACGGAATACCGGGTGCATTTATGAGCGTGATAGCCAACGAGCAGTTGCATGAAATTGTTGATTTAAAGCATTTGGAATCACCTGAGCTAATATTATCAGAGCTACATCAAGGAGTGCGTGAAGCCCTTAAGCAAAGCGAAACCAATAATAAAGATGGCATGGACTTGGCATTTTGCACAATTGATATGGAAAACAAAGTGCTGGAATATGCCGGAGCTCGTAATCCATTGATTTACATAAAAAATAATGAACTGAATGAAATAGCTGGCGATAGAAAATCAATAGGTGGATTTCCCAATGTAGATAAAAAGGAGTTTAAAAAACATCAAATTTCTTTGGCAGAGCCCACCACTTTTTACATTTATTCCGATGGCTTTCAAGATCAATTTGGTGGAGAAAAAGGCGATAAATTCATGGTAGAGAAATTTAAGCAGCTGCTTTTCAAAATACATCATTTACCTATCGATGAGCAAGTGAATCAATTGGAGGAAACTTTTAAACAATGGAAAGGGAACTTTCCACAAGTTGATGATTTACTGGTGATAGGGTTCAAAATTGGCTAAATTCCAATCGCGAATTTTAATCATGCACTTCCATAATCTTGTATACCGATGTTCTTCAAGCATTCGTGAATTAAACTTACCCCATAAATTCAATCTCTCCTTAGAGATCACAGCCAATTTGTACAATTTCATTTTATTTTATTCATAAACTCATAAATGATTACTAAAAAATAAGGGGTTGTTTGCTAATATGAACCTGGCGTTGTAGTTTCGCCTTTTCTAATCACTAATTTTTAATATTATCATGAGCAATATCTCTTTTGATAATCCCAAGCACGCGGTGCATGGCAAACAATTTATGGGCCATCCGGCAGGTTTATATATTTTGTTTTTCACTGAGCTTTGGGAGCGATTTAGTTATTACGGGATGCGAGCCATCCTTGTTTTGTATATGATATCTACAGCCGCTGGTGACAACCCCGGACTTGGCTGGAGCGAAACCAATGCTCTGGCACTCTACGGATGGTATACAATGCTGGTATATGTAATGTCAATACCCGGAGGAATTGTAGCTGATAAATGGCTTGGGCAAAAAAGAACGGTATTAATTGGTGGATTAATATTGGTGGCAGGTCATGGTATTTTATCCTTTGAAGCTGTTTGGGCATTTTATCTTGGTCTAATGCTAATTGTATTAGGAGTTGGTGGATTAAAACCAAATATTTCAACGATGGTCGGGGGCCTATATCCTCCCGGAGACGAAAGAAGAGATAAGGGTTTTACAATATTTTATATTGGCATAAATATCGGTGCCTTATTGGCAGCTTTAATTGTAGGAGCTGTCGGTGAAACTATTGGTTGGCATTATGGCTTTGGCCTAGCTGGCATAGGAATGCTATTAGGACAAATAGTTTTTATGTTAGGACAAAAATACCTGATAGGGGTGGGTGAAGCTCCACAAGCAGAATCAGTAGTAAAGGCTAATGAAAAACCGCATTCGGAAAACTTATTTGCTCAGATTTTCCAAAATAGATTATCAGCAATCGTAACAATCTTATTGATCGTATTTGGCTTAATTATAACTTTTGTATGGAGTGTTGGATATGGATTATTAACTATTGCCTTGAGCTTTGCAGTGGGAGTAATAATGGTAATTTATCAAGACCTGACCACCGAGGAAAAAGATAGAACCTCCGTAGTATTGATTTCCTTCCTCATAGTAATTGTTTTCTGGGGTGCCTTTGAGCAGGCAGGTGGTTTAATGAATATTTATACCAAACAGAAGATTGACAGGTTAACAGATTTATTCACTTTAGATTTAGTGTTTTTTGGACTTTCCGGAGTTTTATTAATAACCGGGATATATTATTTTATCAGGCAAAAAAAGACTTCTGGCTATTTATTTTCAATTGTAGGTGCATTGGTAGGAATTGCCTATTACTTGGTGAGAGAAGGTAATTTGACAGATCCATACTTGATCCCAGCTTCCGTTTTTCAATCTGTAAATGCAGCATTTATAATTTTATTCGGAACCGTGGTTGCTAATTTCTGGATATGGTGGCAGCATAAAGGAAAAGAAAGTTCTTCTCTTTTTAAAATGGCTATAGGTACCATCATTATGGGTATAGGGTTTATATTTATGGCGATTGCATCAGAAGAAGCAAGTGCCGGAGTTGGTGCAAAAGGTATGCTTATTTGGTTAATTCTGGCTTATTTATTTCACACCATCGGAGAATTATGTGCCTCCCCGGTAGCATTATCTTTTGTTACTAAAATATCACCCCAAAAATATGTGTCAATTATGATGGGTTTCTATTTTGCTGCCACTGGCTTAGGAAATAAAGTGGCAGGACTAATTGGAGAAGCATCACAAACTGAAAATATACGGGTAGCAGTAAATATGCCGCAAGGCTTGGCAAGTGATTTAATTTATAATAACGAACAGGACTCTACTGGCGGTTACATTGATTTAACTGCAAAAGTTGCCCTTGTAAATAACGAACTCGAATTCTATGATCATCAAGAGGTAATAGATCAATATTTTAACTTTACACAGGAAGCAAGATCATCGCTGAAAGAAAGAATGATTGATGCCGACATAGAGAATGAAAATCAATTAACAGCAACTTTTATATTTGACCGAAATACTGAATCTGGACAATTATTTGCCGAAATCGAAATATTTGAACTTGACAATAGACAGGAGTTTAGAACATTTGTTTTTATATTTTTATTTACGGCTGCTTTTGGTATTCTTCTCTTGATATTCCTTCGTAAACTCAAACGGCTTACTCATGGTGCAGAAGATAAAAAAGGTATCGCAAACGAAGAGCAAGAAAAATATAAGTTGGGCGATTCAGAAAGATTTAAAGACGATAATTAATTAATAATGTATGCGATCACTGTTTTAATTAAAAAAACCGGCATCTGCCGGTTTTCTTAATTATATTCGATTTTGTCGATTAATACCACCTATCTATCGAATAATTCATATTTCTCCAAATAATCAGATTAATTTTAAGCTAACTAGCAACATATTTTTGTTTAATCTTTGTTACACAAAATACACTAAAAAGCTTTAAAACAGGCATTTATATTAGATAATTTTTATTTAAAAATGCATTTTTTCTAGAATTTATTTTGTTTTTCCAAATTATTTGGTTAGTTTTGATTAATAATTAATTGATATTTAATTGTGTTTTCTCAATACATGCAAATCAAATCTCATTACCAGAATATTAGCGATAAAGACACCCTTATAGCCTACAAGGGTAAGATGAGCAATAATTTCTTTAATTGCATGCTTTCAGAAGTTGAGGACAAATTAGTATTAGAGAAACCTCCTCTTAAGTTACAAAAGAAAGTGATTAACATAATTATAGAAGTTTTCCAGAATATTCATCATTATCTTAAACAAATCGACAAAAACCACACCGATAAACTCAACACCATCATTTTTCTCCTCTGTAAATCAAATAAAGGATATATCATCTATGTAGGCAATTACGTTAAAAATGATGCTGTTACAGAATTAAGGGAGAGAATAGATAGAATAAATAAACTTGACTATGATGAATTAAGAAAATTGTATAGATTTAAACTTGAAAATGAATCTTTTCAAGCTGGTGGTGGAGCCGGATTGGGAATAATTGAAATAGCCCGTAAATCCGGTACCAAAATAAGTTATAATTTTGAGGTAATAAATACCAACTATTCTTTTTTTAGTTTAAATATTGCAGTTAATTAATGGATTTATATAATTTAGAGTCTACCAAAAGAACCCCGAGAATCTTATTCAATCCTGCTAGAAAAAGCTTCCTGATTTCAGGCAGGTCTATTCCTGAAAACTCTATTGACTTTTTCAAGCCGGCCATCACCTGGTTATCAGAATATTTGCAAGAGCCTTTGGAAGAAACAGTGTTGGAGGTAAAACTGGAATATTTCAATACCAGCTCTTCAAAATGCCTGGTAGATATATTTCGCAAAATAGAAATGTTGCATAAAAATGGTAAGAAGGCTTTAATCAAGTGGTATTTTGTGGAAGAAGATGAAGATATGCAAGAGTCAGGTGAAGACTTTAAAAACATTATTAAGGCGCCGGTTGAGTTAATAAAAACAAATAAGTTTTAATTTTCTTTTCTTTTTTATAATTTCACAGATTCAAAAAAATAAAAATTTGTGGAAAAACAACTCGATAATGGAAAGCCACCGGTGTTCAATACCTGGAATCATTGGTACGCCCTGGTTGTAGGCAATTTACTTTTTTTAATCCTCTTGTTTTACATTTTTAGTCGTTCATTTCAATGAGTATACTTGATTGGACAGTACTGCTGGGAACCATTACTTTAATTGTGACCTATGGGATTTGGAAAAGCCGAGGCAGCAAAAACATAGAAGGTTACTTGCTTGGCAACAAGCAAATGAAATGGTGGACCATTGGTTTATCGGTTATGGCTACTCAAGCAAGCGCCATTACCTTTTTGTCAACACCGGGTCAAGCTTTTGACGATGGCATGCGCTTTATACAGCTTTACCTGGGCCTGCCCATTGCGATGGTCATATTATCAATTACAGCCATTCCCATTTATTATCGGCTCAAAGTATACACAGCTTACGAATACCTTGAATCACGCTTCGATATAAGAGCTCGAAGTTTAGCTGCCTTTTTATTTTTGATTTCAAGAGGACTGGCAGCTGGAATTACTATTTATGCACCTTCCCTGATATTGAGTACAATATTGGGGTGGCCTCTCTATTATACTAACGCAATTATAGGAGTATTAGTGATTCTCTACACGGTGTCGGGAGGCACTCAAGCAGTAAGCCAAACACAAAAATACCAGATGATGGTAATGATCGGTGGCATGGTCGTGGCAGGTTTTATGGTATTGCAATTATTACCACAGGATGTGGGTTTTTCAAATGCTATGCACATTGCCGGTAATATGGGTAAGCTAAACCTCCTGGACTTTTCATTCAATTTTGAAGACCGATATAATATATGGTCTGGCTTAATTGGCGGTTTATTCCTAGCCTTATCTTATTTTGGCACCGACCAGTCTCAGGTGCAAAGGTATCTTGGAGGTAGCTCAATAAAAGAAAGCAGGTTGGGTCTTATCTTCAATGGTTTGGTAAAAATCCCCATGCAATTTCTAATTCTACTGGTAGGTGTGCTGGTTTTTGTTTTTTATCAATTTGTACAACCACCGGTTTTCTTCAATCAGGCTGCCTACGAATTAGTGGAAACCAGCGATTATCAACCTCAATTGAAAGAAATTGAAAAGCAGCACGAACAGGTTTTTAATCAAAAGCGAGAGCATATTTATCAACTAATGGAGGAGTTAGAAACAGGAAAAGCAAACACAACTACTCAAAGTAAGATCAATGCACTGGAAAAACAACAAGAAAGCATTGAAAATAAAGCTGCCGGGCTAGTAAAAAAGGTTAACCCTGACGCAGAAGATGAAGATACTGATTACGTTTTTATTAGCTTTGTAATTAAATATCTACCCGAGGGTGTGGTAGGTTTGTTGTTAGCAGTGATATTTTCTGCTGCTATGTCATCCACTGCTGGAGAATTAAATGCGCTTGCCTCTACCAGCACCGTAGATATTTACAAGAGAAGCATCAATAAAAACGGATCAGACATCCATTATCTCACCGCATCCCGTTTACTTACTTTGATGTGGGGCATTCTGGCCATAGCATTTGCCACTTTCTTCTCATTATTGGATAATCTGATAGAGGCCGTTAATATTATAGGGTCATTATTTTATGGCACCATTTTAGGCATATTTCTGGTTGCTTTTTATATCAAAAAAATAGGAGGCACCAGTGTATTTATTGCTGCCATTATAGCAGAATTAGTAGTTGTTACATTTTTTGTACTTACAATGCTTGAAATAGTTGCTATTGGCTACTTATGGTATAATGTAATTGGTTGTACAATCGTAATTATTTTAAGTTATATCTTTTATTTATTCGCACCAGCAAAAAATAAAAATAATCGATGATAAACTACGAAAAACAACATAAAATTAAAAAACGAAATGCTGAATTTGGCTATGCACTGGTTTGGTTATTTTGTTTATTGTTAATTATTGTTTTGCCAATGCTTCTTCGCATAGGCACTTCTCTGCTCCAATATATATTGGCAGCAGGGGCAGTGGTTGGCATTGTATTTAAAATACATCAGGGAATACAAAAAAGTAATTTATATGAAACCAAGTTAAAAAATAACCGCAGTAAATAAATAAAACTACCAGTTTATTTCAGGCAAATTATGTTCACGCAAATATTGGTTTGTTTTACTAAAATGCTGATTACCGAAAAAACCTCTATTGGCAGAAAAAGGGGATGGATGAGCAGAAGTGAGCACCTGATGTTTTGATCGGTCAATGATTTCGCCTTTGCGCTGAGCATAAGCTCCCCACAATAAAAAAACCAAGTTTTCTTTTTCTTCGCTCAACACTTTTATCACCTCATCAGTCAATTCTTCCCAGCCTTTATTTTGGTGAGAGCCGGGACTATTGGCCCTTACCGTGAGGGTTGCATTTAGCAGCAAAACGCCCTGGGCAGCCCATCTTTCCAGGTTACCGGTAGATGGTATTTCCTTACCAAGGTCTGATTTAATTTCTTTAAAAATATTAACTAGTGATGGTGGTGTATTAACCCCATCATTTACTGAAAAACATAAACCATTGGCTTGCCCTTTACCATGATAAGGATCTTGCCCAATAATTACTACTTTTACTTCATCGAATGAGCAATGATTGAATGCATTGAAGATGTATTGACCAGATGGATAAACCTTGGTTGACTGATATTCATCTTTTACGAATTGAACCAGTTTTACAAAATAATCTTTTTCAAATTGCTGCGCTAAACGTGATTTCCAGGAGTCTTCTATTTTTACATTCATAAGAAACAGTGATTGTATAAACTTAAAGTGCTTTCTAACTTTTAGTACCTTACCTACAAATTTAAAACTAATTGTAGTTGATAGTCGTTAATAGGTAAAAAAAAGCTAATTATATGGTGACAGCAATCACTGAAGGAATTAAAGTAACTGTAGAAACCGAATATCAACCTGATTATTCCAGTCCAAGGCAATTTCATTATGTCTTTACCTATCGAATCACCATTGAAAATAACAGTAATTATACTATTCAATTACAAAAACGCCATTGGTTGATCTCTGACAGCAACAATGTAGTAAAAGAAGTGAAAGGTGAAGGGGTAGCTGGACAACAACCTGTTTTAGAATCGGGACAATCGCATCAATATGTTTCCGGATGCAATTTAAAAACAGGGATGGGTAAAATGTCTGGCACCTATACCATTGAAAAGGTTTTGGATGGCAAAAAATTTGAAGTGAAAATACCTGAATTTGTTTTAGTGGTACCTTACCTTCTCAATTAAATATTGGCTTATTTATGCAATCTATAAGATTTGCCGCAAAGTATCTTTCCTATTATTTAAAAGCAGTAGATGAGCATTCGCTTCATTCTCCATTAATTTATGACATATACCATAACGTTATTAAAAACAAACTTGTAAACCCTTATTATGCGGCTATAGAAGATGAAAGAAAATTTTTATTAGCAAACGATGAAGAAATTGAATTAAATGATTTAGGCGCTGGCACTTCTAATAAAGTGGTAAAAAGCAGAAAAGTAAGTAACGTGGCTCGCAAAAGTATAGCACCCGCGAAAAAAAGCCGTCTATTACATCGGCTGATCAACTATTGCAAACCCGATATAGTGTTGGAACTAGGTACTTGTTTAGGAATTAATACACTTTATCTGGCTTTAGAAGAAAGCACCTCGGCAGTTTACACATTTGAAGGATGCCATAACACTGCCGACGTAGCAAATAAGCTTTGGCAAAAATTTGATTTTACTGATAAAATAAATTTAGTTGAAGGAAATATAGATAATACCTTACAACACTTTCTGGCTGATATAAACCAGATAGATTTTGCTTTTTTAGATGCTAATCACACTTATAAGGCCACTATGGAATACTTTGATGCAATTAATGAAAAGGTGCATCATCAATCGATAGTGGTAATTGATGATATTCACTGGTCATCAGGAATGCAAAAAGCCTGGCAGGAAATAAAGCAAAAAGATAATGTTTTTTTAAGCATTGACTTATTCCACGTGGGAATTATCTTGTTTACGCCATTATACATTAAGCAACACTATATTCTCGAATTTTAAATCTCCACCTCTATTTCTTCCTCCGGAAATTCAAAAGTAAAATTTGACCCTTCTCCTAATTGAGAAAGCAAAGAAATATTTCCCTCTAATTTTGCCAACGTTTCTTTTACAATGTATAATCCTAATCTGATTCTAATATAAAGTAATTACTGATTTTATCAAACTATATTTTTTAATATTTGTAAAATAATATAATAAATTTGCTTTAACCTTCAATTTATTTATTAAGATTATATTTTTTAAACATTAATAAAACATGTATTATGTTCTCAGATGAAGATTTAAAACAATTACAAAGTAAAAATATTGATCAAAGCACAGTAGAAGCCCAGTTAGAAAGATTTAAAAAAGGTTTTCCTCATACCAGAATAGAAAAAGCAGCTGTTCCTGGTAGAGGAATCATTCAAATGAGTGAAAGCGAAATTAATCAATTAGTTAGTAATTATGAAAAGCAGCAAAAGCAGTTAAAAATTTTGAAATTCGTTCCGGCTTCTGGTGCTGCCAGTAGAATGTTTAAAGATCTGTATGCATTTTTAAATATAGCATCTAATCGGGATGGTGACGAAGCCCATCGACAATTAAAAGAGGATGATCAATTTAAATCCGTAAACAATTTTTTTAAGAATATTGAGAATTTTGCCTTCTATCAAGATTTGAAAAATAAGCTTCAGGAAAAAAACATACATCTTGAAGAAGCAATGCTACGCCATGAATACGAATTAATACTCAACACCCTATTAAGCGAAGATGGGTTAGATTATGGAAATCTTCCTAAAGCTTTATTGCAATTTCACAAATATGAAAATAACACGCGTACTCCGGTGGAAGAGCATTTGGTGGAAGGAGCAAAATATGGAATGTCGGCCAACAATGAAGTTTACATTCACTTCACGGTGTCTCCTGAAATACAGCCAAGATTCATGAAACACGTGAAAAAGACCATGCCCGTTTATGAAGATGAATTTGGTGTAACCTACGAAATAAGCTATTCAATTCAAAAACCTAGTACTGACACTATTGCGGCTACTCCCACCAATGAGCCATTTCGTGAAGAAGATGGCAGCATGCTATTTCGCCCCGGTGGGCATGGTGCCTTGCTGGAAAACATTAATGAATTTAGCCACGACCTAATATTTATTAAAAATATAGACAATGTTGTACCCGATAGGCTTAAACCCGAAACTTACAAAAACAAAAAATTATTGGCAGGAATACTTCTGGACATTCAGGAGCAGCTATTTAATTTTCAACAAAAATTTACTCTCTCTGCTGAGCCCTCTGATGAAGATATTAATCATGCCTTCCACTTTATAGAAAACAAACTAAATGTACAACCTGGCAGAGAAATACAGGATAGAAAGGAAAAAATTAGTTTTATACAAAGTAAACTATATCGGCCATTGCGTGTATGTGGCATGGTCAAAAATGAAGGAGAACCGGGTGGAGGTCCTTACTGGGCTCGCGATAGCGATGGCAGCATCAGTTTGCAAATAGTAGAAAGCTCACAAGTTGACATGAATAATGAAGAACAGAGAAATATATTCAACAATGCCACTCATTTTAATCCGGTGGATATCGTTTGTTCTGTAAAAAATTTTAAGGGCGATAAATATGAATTAACCAAATTTATTGATCCGGAAACAGGCTTCATTTCAAAAAAATCAAAAGATGGAAAAGAGTTAAAAGCTTTGGAACTTCCAGGCCTTTGGAATGGTTCTATGAGTGATTGGAATACTTTATTTGTAGAAGTTCCTGTCATTACTTTTAACCCGGTAAAAAAGGTCAATGATTTGCTTAGAGATACTCATCAATAAATTACAAATGTTTCAATTACATTTATTTTTATCTCTATATAAATGAGTATTTTTATCAGATCTATGTAAATTTTAAACTGATAATGTTTGGTAATTACATTTTTAATAATTAATATTACAATAGTTGATTAGTATTTTTCCCATTTAGTTTTTAATTTTTTAAATATGCTGGAATATGTAAAAACCGTTCTTCAAAAAGTAAGCTTTAACGACACGCTATTTAGAAAAGAGTTATCAAAATCGTTGAAATGGCTATCTGAACATGAACGTGCTGAACTACATAAATGGATAAATCGTACTTATGGAAGCGTTTATAAAAACGTTTTTGTAGATAGTGAAATAACGGAAGATTTGCTTCGTTAAAGACAGTAAGAGTTATAACCTCCGGCTAGCAAGCCGGGGGTTTTTTATTTGCCTTCCAATCTATTTTATTTATATCTTTATACAAAAATTAATTCGCTTTTATGAAGATCTCTTTTATCTTGCTAATGCCAGTATTGTGCCTATTAGCTTGCAAAAAAAATGATAACACCCAAAAAATTAAAGAAACACCCACTGACACGATAGTTAATTTACGCAATGAAAATTTACAATTAACTATTGACCTATACGGAGGTGCTTTTACCAGTTTAACATTAAATGAAAGTCAGATAAATCCCTTCACCTGGCAATTGATTAAATCACAAATGCCTGAAAACAACAAAGATGGCGCAGTATTTCAAGGACACTTCCTTTGCTTAGGCAGGTGGGGGAAACCTTCAGCTGGCGAAATAGTTTCGGGCATACCGCATAACGGCGAACCGGCCAATAGTCTTTGGCAACTGCAAAAAAACGAGCAAGGGCAGCTTCAAATGAAAAGTGATGCTCCTTTGGAAGGTTTATCCGTAGTTAGAAAAATAGATATTCATACAGTTTCCCCTATCTTGTTTGTAGAAGAAAGCGTAACTAATAATTTAAATATCGGTCGTATTTACAACATAGTACAGCACCCTACGCTTGGCCCACCATTATTAGATACCAGCCTAGTAGTAAATACTAATGCAGGACCCGGATTTCTGCAAAAGCATGCCTTACCAAACCCTTCAGCATTTTCCTATAATTGGCCACTCGCCGCATTAGATAGTTTAAATACTCCATTAGATCTACGGCAAACTGTAAATTCCAATTATGTAACAACTCATGTATTTGAGGATAGTATAGACGTGGCTTGGGTCACCGCTTTTTCGCCCACCTTTCAATTAATTTTGGGCTACTGCTGGCGTACAAACGATTACCCCTGGCTTAACATTTGGAATCATTTTGAAAATGGAAAACCCATGGCCAAAGGATTAGAATTTGGCACTACCGGAATAGGCGCTGATTATGAAACTCTGTTAGCTCAGGACACACGATTTAAAGGTTATAATTCTTTTGAATTTATAGATGCGGGCGCTACTGTAAAAAAGAGCTACTACCTATTTATGTTAAAGGCCCCTATTAATACCAAAAATATTGAAGAGATTGGCATAAATAACAATGTATTATTCATTCGAGATCAAAACAAAACTATAGCTGAATTTAATTTGGAAAAATTTAACTAGTTGAAATAATCTAATCATGAAAAATTTAATAGTCATCTTACTCGCTCTGTTAATTTTTACTTCTTGTAAAAAAAACGCACAAAATAAAATAACAATATCCAATAATCATGAAGTGGATCTTTTGAGCCATGTTGTTACAATTTCAAGAAACAAGTTGAATGACGCCCCTTTGGATAAAATGCCTATTGTGCTTAGTCAAAATGATACTTTATTATCGCAAATTGATGATATGAACCTGGATGGTGAATGGGATGAACTATCTTTTCTGATCACCCTAAGTGCCAATGAACAAAAAGAAATAACTATAAATTGGATTGAAGAAGTGAACTATCCTTCATTTAATCCCAGAACAAATATTCGATTTGCAAAAAAACTGGAGGACGGAAGTTTTGAGGAACTTGACAAGGAAATACGGCCTGTAGATCACAACAAAGCGAACCCTGCTGTGCATTATCAAATGGAAGGACCAGCCTGGGAAAATGATGTAATCGGCTTCAGAATGTATTTCGATCCACGCAACGGATTCGATATTTTTGGTAAAACCACGGAAACCATGGTTTTAGACAAAGTAGGAATTGAGGGAAACTACCACGAATTGCAAGA
>CAZQEZ010000058.1:0-27404 GCA_964592475.1 uncultured Roseivirgaceae bacterium | reverse complement strand
TTTTCGGGTTAGTAAAACTGTCATAACTATCTATCTATGAATATCGGGTTAATTAAGATAAAAGCTCAATTATAGCGCTTGAAAATAACAGTAAAGAAATTAATTCCCCTAAACATCCATTCATCCTTAAAGTTGAGTTTCTACAAACTTGAGTTGAGTAAAATACTGCTGTAAAACATTCGAGTAAATTTAAAATTACTGCTTTCGAGCTTCTATCAATTGCTGGTTGAGCAATTTAATTCTCTCCTGCGCAGCTAGCGAGTAGCTTTCATCCGGAGCCAGTAAGCCATATTTCCGCACTTTGTTGCGCTGATAGGCCCCACAAAAATGAAAGCCAACACAAAAATTTAACTCCTGCAACATTTCCGTTAGCCTGGCATAGCGATCATAATCATTACTGATAAAACCCTGCTCCCAGGTGTGGTAATTTGGCACACCACTGTCGGCTAATAGTACCGGCAATCCTTCACTGGCCTGGTGAAATTTGTTCAGATCGTTTTTAATTTCTTCCGGCTGTCCGAAATGCTGCACAGAAATGACATCTACATATTGAGAAGCTGCTTTTACCACTTCCTCTGCCCAAGGCCTTTGCCCATTGTAGCGATCGCCTAATATAAGGTGGTTTGGATCGTATCGGCGGATAGCATCGTGAGTAATTTTATAATACTGACTAGCAAGCTCGAAAAGTTCCTGCTTTCCTGCGGGGGTTTCTAATTTTTTCGGATCAAACAAGGGTCCTTTCCAGGCACTTTCTTTCACAGTATGGATCCAGGTAGGTACATCCAGATAAAAATAACCAATTAGCTTTGGGTCATTGGCAAAGCGGGTACAATGGGCTCGTGCAATATAATCGCACCAATCCGCAAAGTCCTGGCAGTAAAAATCGGGGTAAATGGTTTCTGCTTCCCACTGGTGAAAGTCAGCAAATGGCAGCATGTGGCAATAGGGCATACCCAGGGCCTGGTATTCTTCATAGGTAAAATTTCTGCTGTGCCTGTGATTGGTTTTACCTCTGGTTACTACTTCTTGCACCCAACCAACTGAGTTAAAACCAAAATTTTTTACTTCCGATGCCACTTTTTCCGAAAGCCATTTGATAATATTGTTGTTGTATTTTTCCTGCCACATATTTCGATTTTGATCATACATCATGCTGGCTGGATCTATATGATTGAGTGCTACTGAATAAAATGGCATGTTCTGACCATCATATAAAAGCCAATTAGCATCTTTTTGCTTTACTGAAAATGCGCGCGACGCCGATAATTTAAAACGGGAACCCACCGCACCTGCTATTACCAAACCAGTGGTTTTAATAAAATCTCTTCTATTTATATTCATATCGTCCATAAGCTGATTGGATGGTAAGCTTTTTATCTCCGGATACTACTTTACCTACAATTTTACCTTCTACATTATAGCCGGCCGAAATTGAAATTATTTCCTGAGCTATTGATTCAGGCACATACAATTCTAATCGATGGCCCATGTTAAATACTTGATACATTTCACGCCAATCTGTTTGGCTTTGTTGCTGAATTATTTTAAATAAAGGCGGCGTTTCAAACAAATTATCTTTTATAATATGCAAATTATCTACAAAATGTAAAATTTTGGTTTGAGCACCTCCCGTACAATGCACCATGCCATGTATTTGTGGTCGAAATTTTTCAAGTAACTCTTTAACAATTGGTGCATAAGTGCGTGTAGGAGACAACACCATTTTACCGATTGTAAGGGGTAAATCATCAGGTTGGTCTGTCAATTTGTATTGGCCGCTATATACCAAGTCTTTATCAACTGCCGGGTCAAAGCTTTCGGGATATTTGGTAGCATAATCTTTAGTAAAAACATCGTGCCGGGCTGAAGTTAGACCATTGCTTCCCATACCACTGTTGTATTCCTCTTCGTAGCTTGACTGCCCAAATGAGGCTAAACCCACAATTACATCGCCCGGTTTTATGTTGGCATTATCTACTATGTTTTTTCTAGCTTCCCGGGCTGTAACTACGTTGTCTACCACAAGTGTGCGAGCCAAATCACCAACATCTGCAGTTTCACCACCAGTATTTATTATATTGACGCCAAAGGATTGAAACATATCAATAATTTGCTGCGAACCCTCTATTAAGGCCGCTACTACTTCGCCCGGAATTAAATTTTTGTTACGACCGATCAATGAACTGAGCAGAAAATTATCAACAATGCCTACACAGAGCAAGTCATCAATATTCATCACGATGGCATCTTGCGCTATCCCTTTCCACACGCTCATGTCACCGGTTTCGCGCCAATAAAGGTAGGCCAGTGACGATTTAGTACCTGCGCCATCAGCATGCATCACGTTACACCAGATGGGATCGTTGCCCAAATAATCGGGGATTACTTTACAAAAAGCTTTGGGAAACAATCCTTTATCCAGATTTTTAATTGCTTCATGTACATCTTCTTTCTGGGCCGAAACGCCTCTTTGTTGGTAGCGTGAGTTCATGCTTTTTTTTACAAAAATAGATAATTTGAAACGAAGCGGCCAAAGAATCTAAATTGTAATAAAACATAATGACCTTGATAAGTCATAAATAGCCAGTCTAAAATTAATTTTGGTTAACAAAAATAGATTTTCTCTGGTTTTGCTTACAATTAACTTTTATTTTTGTCCAAAAATTTGAAAAAACTATGTTGAACATATTATTAGAAATATTTAATCCTCCCATTCAGTCGGGGGCTAATTGGTTTATTTGGATTGTGGTTATATTAATTGGTTTTGCAGTATCTGTTGGCAACCTAGATGCATTTACAGAAAATAATAAAAAAGAACCAAAAGTAGAAAAAGACGAAAAACTGAAATAGAAGTAAACCAGTCTACATCAATTCCCCTTGGTATAATTCAACTTTTGCCAGTTGATAATTAATCAATTCATATACTATAGCCTCTGGTAAAAAGCGTACGCTTCTTCTGCCAGAGGCCGTGTGAATTACAAAATGTGCAAGCTTCCTTCTCTTTAAGAAAATATTCTGGCTGATTTCCAATGATTGTGCTTTATACATTGGAATTAAAATAGTTGATGGAAAAAGCCATCCCCGTGAAATTATAAGCATTTCTTCATTGATCGACACTGTTACCGTTTTGCCATAGCGCCAAGCCGAGTACAAAACGTACAGATAAAAGATCGCTATTGGTATAAATAAGTAAAAGCTTAATTCGATTGCTGCCCAAGTTAATAATGTCATGGGTAATAATGCTATCAGTGCAGCAAATCGTAGGTAAGCCATAGCATCTGCTTTGGTACTTATGGTAGGAGATTCTATGATCCCAGAATATAAATGCTGTTTAATAGCCTGCTGATGATGCTCATAACAAGCTGGAATTTCAAGCGACTGATTAGCGTCACTACTAGCACTTTGTGCTTGGTAAATTTTAGCCGTTGAAAAACCTAATCTACGCCTAATAAAATTGGTATGCAGCTCAATAAATTGAACTTTTTTACTGGGAATTCTATATTGATTTTTCCTTAGTAGCCCACTTTGAATTTGAATAAAATTTTCAATAAGGCGAGCCTCGAAGCCATAAAATTTCAATATCACTCTTATCAAAGAAATTAAAATAGAGCCCAAAAGAAATACTATTACCGCACCTAGTATCAAAGGTATATTTACTTCACTCCCTTCAGGCAAAAATGCTTCCACTTTGGGTTGAATATATTTCTGTACAAAATCAGCATATTGCTGAAAATACCCAAAAACAAAAGCCATGGCCAAAAACCCACTGCGCAAATGGTTTTCAGTAATTCCTAAAACAAGTAAATTGCCCAGGTGAAGCTTTACTAATTGTTGCTGCTCTATATTTTGAGTTTTGGTAGCTAATCTTTGTCCTTCATTGGCCGTTTTCTCTTCAGTAGTAGTTTGCTTACTTTTTTCTCGCAACAGATCACGAAGTTCCTCTGCCTTTTTGCGACGCAACGCCGGTATTTCAAGCTCTTTTCCTTTGGAGCCAGCAGTATCTACTTTTACACCTACTAGTTGTGTAATTCTTTGTAGTAAGTTTTGATGCAAATGCACCGATTGTATACGATGAAAAGGTATTACTTTTCTTTCTCTAAAAAGAACCCCTTCATTGACAATAAGCTCATCATTTACAATTTGAAAAGTAAAAAACTCATATTGTAGATAAGAGAAAATAAAAACCACAATTACTCCAAGAATTACTAAAAGTCCGATAAAAATAAAAGCAATTGACTGTAAAGCACCAAAAGCAAAGAATGACAGTAAAAGACTGATAATGGTACGAATATTTCTACCAATATAGATTACAAATCCCATGGCACTTTGCCGCTGTGGCTGAGAAAACTCACTCATGCATCAGCTGATTTTTCAGTGATAAACTGACGCAATCTTTGCGCTTCTTCATGCTCCAAACCAGGAATAGTAAGATCGGAAGTGGAGCCACCCGCGGTGTATATTTTGAGGGAGGTAAGCTTAAACATTCGATTAAGAGGCCCTTCCGATAGCTCGGTATGTTGTATCCTACCAAAGGGCACTACTATGCTGCTAAAAAAAATCCAGCCTTTTCGATACACAATATCGCGTTGGCGTAAAGCATACCCACGACGATTGTACTCTTTAAAGGTATTGATAATTACCAAAATCAAATATAGTATCCATAATCCAATACCTAAGGCTGCTAAAAAAGTGTTTTCAGTAAAATACAGAATGATAACCGGAATGAGCAAAAATAACGCTCCAATGATCCGGTTAATCAAAAAAAAAGTTATAATACGTTTAGGGTGTTTTTGGTATTCAAGCGTTTCCATCTGGGGAAGCGAGGAAGTATCTATAGGTAAATTTTCTATCATTGATTTTACTTACCGCACTTTATTAATCGCGATTGGTTTCAAATATCACATCCGTTACTTCTCCCAAAGCTACTCTTTTACCATTTTCATAAGCTACTATCCAGGCATTATTTACTCCCATGGCTCGCAAATGTTTTTTAAGTTCATCTGCTTTTTTAAATTCTCTAAATTGGCCCACCATTACTTTATCCATTCCTTCCCGAGTTTCTTCAATATCCAGATTTACCGATTGGTCTAATTGCACCGATATGTCACGCTGCTTGAATGCCCCAATTTGAACTTTAAACACCACACCATCAGTAAGTTCTGTTTCACATTTTTCTACTTCGCTGGTAAGTTCGGCTATGGTATTTTTGGCAGAGGCCAATTGTCTTACAAGTTGTTCATTTTCAGCGGCCTCTTGTCTTAACTCAGAGAGATTGGCCTCCAAATTGTTTGTTCTTTGGCGACAAATACTCAAATCTTCTGCAATTTCATCACGTTGTTGCTGTACAGTACTGAATTTTTTGTTGCTCACACAAGAAGAAGCAATTACAGCAAATAGTACAGGTAAAAGAGTTTTCATATTAATTTTCATAACTTTAAATATTTTAAGTTGAAAAAATCACTTGATTATTTATAACTAAATTTAAGCAAATAAGTTAGAGAGTATTTCCTTATCAGTGAAAGTCCATGGTACTTCTTCATCGGAGGTATTATAATACTGGTAACAGCCATTTCTTTAAGAAATAGAAAGCCTTAAATATCATTTTACAAGATTTATGATTAGTCGATAAACCCTGAAAAAACACAGAGCAAGCATGGTAGCCCAAAGAGGCATTAAAAGTAGAAAACCACCTAAACCTTGCCAGAATATAAACATGATCAAAGTAAAAAGCGATAGTATTTGAGTTAACTGAATTCTTTTATTAGATATTTTTTCGCCAGTGGCATCGGTTAAGCTTACTACAGGAACCGAAAAAATTATATACGGTATAAAAATTATTAATGAACCTGCTACTAGATATATGTTATTAATTGCAAATGTGACAGGCATGGGATCTAGTACAAGCGCAACAATGGAAACAAGAAATATTACTATTGAGGCCCATCCATGCCTGATATGTGGAGCTGGCGATTTGAAATCAATCCAAAGGGCCAAACCAGCAATTAAGCCAACCGTCCAATTGATGGTAAAGGAAAGATAACCAGCTAAAATTACAACAAAAATAGTATCCACCCATTTTGCCGGTAAGCCGGTAACCCGATTGGTAATGCGCTGCAACATTAGCAGCAATAAAAGTAGCAGAAAAGCTGTGCCGGCATAAAGATCAAATAGGTAGGCGCAAATGATCAGAGCCATGGCTAAAAATCCGGCATAAGGCTCATCGGGATCCAGCTCTCTGGCCAGTGCCCAGCCTATAAATAAATTGAAAGCAAGAATTAATCCTGTGATTAATCTATCTCCCAAATTAATGCCATCCTGATCGTGAAAAAAACTGTAGGAAAAAATGGTGGTCACTACAATTAATACTACCGCCAGATTAGTGCGGTACTTAAAGTCCAAAGGACGAGCCAGTGAAGAAAATTTGTATGGTGTCATAATGATGAAGAATTAATAGAAAGGCCAAATTCATTACTCTTTCACAATCGCTTCTGCTGATCTTTTCTCAATTATTCATATTCGTAGTTTACAAAAATATTAAAATTGATGTCGCCGCTAAGCAACTCATTTTCAGAATGTACAGCTATAATTAATTCATTGAAATTACTAAAAGTTTGGTTTAATTCGGCTATTCTGGATTCCTGACCTTTGATTGGGAAATGAGAAATAAAATCTTTCACTACATGCTCTCCATCCTTTAAAATCTTTAATACCAGTGATTGGTCATAGGTAAGAAAACTGGCATCATCAGCCGATTCTAAAGTTTTTAATGTTACTGTTTTATTTCCATTTTCACCATCGATAGTAAAGCTATGCTGGTTGTTATTTAAAATTTCTCTTTCCATAAAAAATGCTTTTTAGAAAATCTAACCCACACGTAAGGCATATGTTCAAGTAACTTGGGAAGCAAACAAAACTACTAAGCAACCTTTTCCATTAAAGTAATAAAACAAAGATCGTTTCAATGGCCTTGAAGTTTTTGTAACTTTGCGCCCTAATTTTGATCAGATAACAAATGTCAGATATAAGAGTAAGATTTGCACCCAGCCCAACAGGCCCATTACATATTGGCGGTTTGCGCACCGCGCTTTATAATTACCTTTTTGCCCGCAAAAATGGTGGCACCATGATATTAAGAATAGAGGATACCGACCAAAATAGATATGTAGAAGGCACAGAAGATTACATTCACCAATCATTGAAGTGGGCAGGTATTTCCCTTGACGAAGGACCCTTAGCAGGAGGTACCTATGAGCCCTACCGGCAATCAGAACGCTCTGAAATGTATCGCAAATATGCCAATCAACTGGTTGAAGAAGGTAAAGCATATTATGCTTTTGATACACAGGAAGAATTGGAAGCTATGCGTGAAAGATTGAAAGAAGCAAGGGTAGCAAACCCTCAATACAATGCCATTACCCGCACCAACATGACCAATTCACTTACCTTGAGCAAAGAGGCAGTTAAGCAAAAAATTGAAAATGGCGATCCGTACGTGATAAGATTAAAAGTACCGAAAAAAGAAGAGGTGCGGTTCAATGATTTAATTAGAAATTGGGTGGTAGTACTTTCTACCACGATTGATGATAAAATTCTTTTAAAATCGGATGGCATGCCCACTTATCACCTGGCCAATGTAGTGGACGATTACCTGATGAAAGTGACTCACGTGATAAGAGGAGAGGAATGGTTACCTTCAGCACCTTTGCATGTGTTGCTGTACCGGTACCTTGGCTGGGAAGATACCATGCCCAAATTTGCACACTTGCCACTTATTTTAAAACCGGATGGCAATGGCAAACTGAGCAAGCGGGACTCGGTAAAACATGGATTTCCTATCTTCCCTATGCAGTGGCAAGACCCTCAATCTAATGAACAATTATTAGGTTTTAAAGAAGCAGGTTACGAGCCAGAAGCTTTTATCAATTTTCTCGCATTGCTGGGCTGGAATCCTGGTACCGAAGAAGAAATATTTTCAATGGAGCAGCTAATTGAGAAGTTTAGCCTGGAGCGGATCAATAAGGCGGGTGCTAAATTCGATATCGAAAAAGCCAAATGGTTTAATCAGGAATACCTGAAAAAAACCGAACCCATTGCATTGGCAAAAGAGCTAATGGAAATCTTGAAAGATAATGGCATGGAAGATTACCCCGACGAAAAAGCTAAAAAAATTTGTGAGGCGATGAAAGGAAGAATTACATTCATAGCAGACATATGGCACGATAGTCAATTCTTTTTTATAAAACCTGACAGCTATGATGAGAAAATTGTAAATAAAAAATGGACTGCAGAAGCTGAAAAAGTATTGACTGCTTATGCAGATAGGCTTAAGCAAATAGAAGATTGGCAGAAAGACAACCTAAAAGCTGCTTTAGAACAAGTATTGGCCATACAGGATGTGAAAATGGGTAAGGTAATGCAGGCATTGCGATTATCACTTACCGGTAGTGGTGCTGGCCCCGATTTGATGGACGTGTTGGAAATACTGGGCAAAAAAGAAGTAATAGAAAGAATTGAAAAAGCAATTGACTCGTTACATGATAAAGTAAAAACCTAAAAATGAGCAAAAAACCTAAAAAAGATAGCAAAAAGAAAAGTGATAAGCCAAAGGTGAATCCCGAACTCAGTGGTTTCGATGTACATATAGACTCTTTTGGAGAAATAAAAACGAACTTCAACATTGACAAGATCAATGAGTTTCTCAATAAACACGTGGACGATAAAAAGCTAAGGGAGATAGATGAAAAAGACGAGAAAAACAATGAAAATGAGAAAGGTGGCGAGGAATAGATATAAACAATAAATTGAAATCCTTATTCTTGCTTTACCTATTTCTGCTTGATAATATTTGATCTGCTGCTTGCCGATAGACTCCTGAAAATAGATATATCATTCGTTTCTACACATGCGATTTAATCGAGCAAGCCTAGGCATGGAATTGACAAACCTACTAGTACTTTGCATTACAAATGGGATCTGAAAAACCCAACTTTCGGTTTTCTGCTCTTGAATCTTCGAATTATTCCAGATATTAAACCTACGATAAGCTGAATTTTCCCATTTATCACCCTCAATTATTTGCCACTGTACTTTCCTGCCGGTCTTCAAATTCTTTTAAGCCTGCTTGCAGATAATTCACGAAATTTTCAACATTTAAATCATAGGCTACTGGTTGTGCCAATAGTCTTTCCTGGTTGTCTAATAATACGTAATATGGTTGTGCATTATTAGAATATCTCACAATTTGAAAATCGGCATTTTGCTTACCTATGCTTTTCTTTACTTTTCCATCATATTCTGATACATACCAGTCAACTTCCGGAAGTTCAGTTTTTTCATCTACAAACAGCGCTACTACCAGATATTCTTCATTTAAAATTTGTAAAACTTCAGGCTCAGACAATACCGTAGCTTCCATCTCCCGGCAATTTACACAACCATGACCGGTAAAATCGAGGAACAATGGCTTATCTTGCTCTTTGGCGCATGCCAAAGCTTGTTCATAATCAAAATAACCTTGGACAGCATAAGGGAAATCTAAAAATTCATCATGCTTGGGTTCATCACATAAATTATCTTCAGTTGAAGCAAAATATCTACCGGACGATGACTGGTTCATGTTAAAGTCTTGCGAAGAAATAGGAGGTAAATAACCAGCCAATGGTTTTAACGGTGCTCCAAATAATCCCGGAACCAGATATATTACAAAACTAAAAGTAACTATTGCCAATAATAAACGAAATACACTAATATGTTTTAATTCACTATCGTGGGGTAATTTAATTTTGCCCAACAAGTAAAAACCCATAAGAGCAAAGATCACGATCCAAAGCGTAATGTAAACATCCCTATCCAGTAAGCCCCAATGATAAACTGTGTCGGCTACACTCAAAAATTTTAAACCTAATGCTAATTCAAGAAAGCCCAAAACTACTTTTACCGAATTAAGCCAGCCACCTGATTTTGGTAAATTATTGAGCCATTGGGGAAATATAGCAAACAGGGTAAAAGGAATAGCAAATGCTAAAGAAAATGCAAACATGCCAAATGCAGGTTTTACAATAGACCCTTGGGTAGATTCAATCAAAATCATACCAGCAATAGGAGCAGTACAACTAAATGAAACTACTACCAGCGTAAGTGCCATAAAAAATACTCCTACCAAACCTCCTTTATCAGCTTTTTTATCAATATTATTTACAAACTTACTAGGTAGAGCTATTTCAAATAGTCCAAAAAATGATAATGCGAAAACAAAGAAAATTGTAAAGAAAATAATATTAGCCAAGGCGCTGGTGGCAATCTCGTTCCATACCTCAGGACCAAAAACTAAGGTAACAGCAATACCAATAACAGTGAAAATAAATATAATAGAAAAACCATAAATTAAGGCTTGAAAACGAGCTTTAGATTTATTTTCAGTGTTTTTACTAAAAAAAGCTACCGTCATAGGTATCATGGGATATACACACGGTGTCATTACAGCACCTACTCCTCCTATAAATGCAAAAATCATAAAGGCTAACAAAGAATAAGCTGCCTGAGAATCTCTTTTCAGAAACATGGTACCCACACCAGTAGTTTGTTTATTCTTGTAATTTTCTTCTTCCGAAGATTCTTCCTTTTCATCATCAAGTTTCAGGGGTTTAATATCAGCAATGGTAGCAGTATCTTTTTCATCTTCACCATTATCTTCTGCTGCTTTTTCATCATTGCTTTCTTGCTTTTCAGGCTTATTTACTTCTTCCTTAACCTTTACTTTTTGCCGGGTAGCTATGGCAAACGCAAAATCCTGCTCGAAAGGTATGCACCGCCCATCAATATCAGAGCAAACCTGATAATCGATTATTCCTTCAATTTTTACCTGGGGCTGCAATAATTTTATGGTTTGGATAAATTTTCCAGTACCCTTGAAGAAGGTCACCTTTCCTTCAAAAATATCATCATATTTTTCCTCGGGATTATCAGGCTTTACATCACCTACTAAACTATAGCTCTTATTTTCATCGAAAATAAATGTGGTAACCTTAGGCCCCAGGTCGGGGTCAAAATCCGATGAATATAAATACCATTTTGGATCGATGGTAGCGGTAAAAATCAAATCAACTTCTTCGCCTACATTTACATTTTCGCTACTTATCTCAAAATTCCATACTGCTGGTTCCAATATTTGCGCTTGTACATAAAGCATTTGCGCAAGCAAAAGAAATAAGGCTATAAATAATTGCTTCATTATTATTTAAATTAAATTAGTATATCAAAATATTGGCTTAAAATTATAAAAATTCAACATGAAACCAATTAAAAAGCTTATAATCCTAATACCTATTGTAATTTTTTCATGTAAACAAACTGAAAATAAAACCGGTTCGCTCAATCAAAGATACTTAATTGAGATAGATTCTGTATTAAACAACGCAATTCTAGAAAAATGGTATCCAATGAGTGTGGATTCTTTGCATGGCGGATTTATTCCTACCTGGAACTCCCAATGGGAAGCGCAGCCTCCATATGATAAAATAATAGTGGCCCAAACCCGCCACTCCTGGACTCCTGCCTACGTGGGAATTCATTATAAAGACAGCGATACCCTAAAAAACATCGCTGCACATGGTTTTAAAAATTTGTACAATACCATGTGGGACACAGATTTTGGTGGATTTTTTGATATAGTAGATCGTGAAGGAAATTTATTGGATACCATAAAAGCAGGTCGCAAAACTGCTTATGGCAATGCATTTGGTATTTACGCTGCTGCTACTTATTACCAATATAGCAACGACAAAAATGCACTTCAGCTGGCAATCCATGCTTTTAATTGGTTGGAAGAAAATAGCCATGACAAAAAGCATGGTGGCTATTTTCAGCACCTGCAACAAAATGGTGAACCTATAAAATCGGATGCATCGTTTGAGCCAAAAAACGGATCTTTAGGATTAAAAGATTATAACAGCAGCATCCATTTACTTGAAGCATTCAGCCAACTTTATAAAGTGAGTCATGATGAATTGGTAAAAAAACGGCTTGCCGAAATGTTTTACATCGTGCGCGACACTATGATTAATCGCGATGGCTACTTGCACCTTTATTTTCAGCCTGACTGGCAACTGGTTACCTTTAAAGATTCTGTACCTGCCTACCGGCGCCTACATTATCATCTCGATCATATTACATTTGGACACGATGTAGAAACCGCCTTTTTGCTGATGGAAGCTGCCTATGAATTGGGAATGCCTGATGACAGCACAACCCTTTACCTCGGTAAAAAAATGGTAGATCATGCCTTGGCCAAAGGCTGGGATCAGGAAAAAGGAGGCTTTTATTACGAAGGTATCTATCAGGATGAACAGATGGAAATTATAACTCCGGGAAAAGCTTGGTGGGTAACTGCTGAAGGTTTAAATGCACTTTTGATGATGTATCAATATTTTCCTGAAGAAGAAAAATACTGGCAAGCATTTGAAAAACTTTGGAGCTACACTATACAATACCAACTCGACCCTATTAATGGTGGCTGGTATGCCTGGGGCATCGATAATACTCCTGAAGCTAAGCAAATGCTAAAAGGCCAACATTGGAAAGCCAGCTATCATTCAGCCCGCTCGATGGTTAACTGCTTGAAAATGCTCAGGGGAAAACCGCTTTTTGGCCGTTAAGAAAGTTTCAATTCATAAAAATTGCCCATATAAAGAACCGAAATTGCAGGTTTTTTGGCATCCTGGAAATAATCTATTCTACATTGCCTTGCCAGGCCATCATGCCGCCTACCATATTTTGTGGATCCCGAAAGCCCATCTCGGTCATCATCTGGCATGCTTTGCCACTACGGTTACCACTGCGGCAAATCACGTAATAGGTTTTATCTTTCTCCAGTTCTGCTATTTTATCTTTAAAATCAGGCTCGTAAAAGTTCATTAAAACTGCATTGGGAATACGTTCTGTTTCGTACTCATCGGGTGTGCGTACATCCAGCAGTATATAATCATCCTTACTTTGGTTGCTAATGATTTCTTGCAGCTCGTTGGGTTGTATTTCTTTGTAGTTCATTATATTTCAAAAATTAGGTCTCAAATTTATTTACTTACAAATCGTACTTCTATAATTCTATTATCGGCTATTGTATAAATGGCCAGCGCTTCAATGGTCTTATTTTCTGCTCCGGCTACCCCAGTCACTTTTTCCTGGTCTATAACGGTGTTGCCCATTACTATACGGTTTACCAGTTTGCAATGCAAATCGGGTGAATTGGCAAACATTTTACCATAAACTTCCCGCATGCTGTCCTTACCTTCAAATAGCAGCTGATCGGGATAATTGTAGGCTTTAATATCATCGCTAAAAGGTTTTAAAAAATCAATAATATTGCGGCTGTTGTATGCTTCTAATTGCTGTTGTGCTAATTTTACCGCTATTTTTTCTTGTGCCGAAAGATTTTCCTGAGCTGAAACCAGCTGGATGGCAGCGACAAACAATATCAATAATATTATCTTTCTCATTCGCGTTTTTTTACATTACAGGCTGTTTGGCAATTCGCTTCAGTTCATTAGGTATCGAAGTAAAAATATCAAGTGTGGCTTCACTTTTGTTTAATGTGTAAAAATGAATACCAGGAGCCTCATTTTTTAGCAATTCTTCACTTTGGGCTACTGCTATTTCTACACCCAATTGATAGCTTTTTTTCTTATCGTTTTGATATGGCTCAAGTTTTTCACTTATCCATTCAGGTATTATAGATCCGCCTATTTGCGAAAATTTTTTGACTTGCTTGTAATTAGTAATTGGGATAATACCGGGAATAATACGCTGAGTAATTCCTGCTTCACGCGCTCTTTTCACAAAATCGAAATAATATTCATTATCAAAAAACATTTGAGTGACCACAAAATCACCTCCGGCAGCAACTTTTTGCTTTAGGTAAAATATATCTGATTGATGATCAGTTGATTCAACATGCGATTCAGGATAGCCTGCTACTCCTATACAAAAGCGGTCCTGGGCTTTGGCGATGGCTACCAGTTCATTGGCATGTTTAAACTCACTTCTTGCATTAAAATATTCTTCCTGGCCTTTAGGCGCATCGCCACGGAGTAGCATCAAATTGCGAATACCAATATCATATAAGTGATCTAGGTCGGCTTCAATTTTTTTTCTACTGGCATTCACACAAGTGTAATGAGCCATACAAAGCCAACCAATTTTGTTTTGCATATAATCGCACAGGTCAAAAGAAGCATCCTGGTTGGAACCTCCGGCACCATAAGTAACCGAAACAAATGTTGGCTCCAGTCTTACAAGTTTTCCTATGTTTACACCCAATTCAAGTGTTGATTGATAGTTTTTTGGTGGAAAAAATTCAAAAGAAAAAGTTTTATCTTGTTTAGCAAAAATTTCTTTAATCATCTAATTAGATTTTTGTAATTTTTCAAAATTAAAAATTAATGTACAAGTATAAAAATGGCTGATAGCATCATAAAAAAATCACACAGAAAAATTGCTCCTGTGTGATTTATATAAATTTTTGAACCTATTAAGCTACGGCAGCAGATTTGCCACTATTCTGGAAATTCTTCATAGTAATGCCACGTTTTGGCATTTTAGCAGTTCGGGATTTCATCAGAGCAATGGCTTCTTCGTCAGATTTAAACTCTCCATTAATATTAACCAGGTGGTCGGCCAATTTATCATATCGTTTTTTCATTAAATATAGCCATACTTTCAAAAAGTCAAGCTCTTCAAAAACCAACGCTTTATTTTTACGAAAATCCTCCAGATTTTCCTGGAAGTGAATAGGATATTCAGTCCAGTGCATGGCAGGCCTAATGTGATGATCAATGTGATAGCCATCGTTCCAGCATTTTTTATTATAAGGAGTATTTATGCAGTTGATGCTATTTTTGAAATTATTACCAGGATCATCGAAATCAACAAATGAATGTTGAGCAAAATTTCCTACCATCATGATAAATCGGGAAATGAAAAACGGTAAAATGAATACCCAAAGGGTAGCTTGCCAGCTGATGAAACTAAGTCCGATACACATAGCATAAAAAAGCAATTCACCTCGGACAACCCGTCGCTTCATTTTAGGTAATTTACGTAAAGTAAAATATTGCATTAATGAAGTAATGCCTTTGAAAAAAAACCTGCCAAAGTATTTCATAAAATCTTTGAAACTATCTCGCTGGTAATACATGGTAGTACTTTCATCGTCTTCCAGGTTATTTTCTACATGGTGCATACCCAGGTGATGACTGGCATACGTTAAAGGTGTTTGACCAAAAAATGGCCCTACTATCCAGGGTAGATAGTGATTCAAAGCTTCATATTCCTTTTTAAACCATTTACGATGACTGGTGCAATGTAACATCAACCCAAAAGGACCTTTGAAAACGAAATTGTTGAAAACGAAATAAGCAAGTGCCAGTGACCACCAGGCGTACCATGGCATTGGAAAATATAAAGCTACCCCTACAGCCATCATGATAAAGGTGATTTTTATGGTAAGGTAAACAAAAGGCAAATCTCTTTCGTCTCGTAACATACCAAGCCACATTTTATCAATGAAATTATATTTCTTTTGCTTATCGAATGTAGGGTCAGTGATTACCGGTACAGGTCTCATGGTATCTCAATTTTGGTAAATTCTAAATATTTTATAAAATTATTATTAAAAATTGGAAAAGAAAAAGTTTTCTTGCTTTGTTTAAAAAAAAGCAAGAAAACTTTTTGTTAATACTAAAAATTCCAGAATTTAGATGCAAATATAACTATTCAACATCGAAAAAGCTATTGTATTTAGTTTTCATCAGTCATTTATTTTCTTGTGAAAATAAAAAGCCAGCGGAGAAACCCAATATCATTTATATATTAGCAGATGATTTAGGCTGGGCCGATGTAAAAGTTTATAACTCCAACTCAAAAATACCCACTCCACATATGGACTCCCCTGGCAAATAAGCAACTAAAAGTTGAACAGCCGCTTTTTCTTTATTTTCCACTCACGACTCCACATACACCCATGGGTACCTACTGAAAATTTCAATTGTTAATAGACCTCCGGTAATTCCTCATAGCCTGGATGGTATGTTTGCCATTCGTGATGGAGAATGGAAATTGATTGACGGCCTTGGAAGTGGCGGGTTTACTGATCCTATGCGCATTGAACATAACAATACTTTACCTGCTGGATAGCTCTACGACATTGCAAAGGATAATATGAAAGTAAAAATATTTATGCACAGCAATCAGAGATTGTAGATAAATTTGAAAAGCTATTACAGGATATAAAGGAAATGATATCAAAATGAAGCTTGCATTTTTAATTTGCTTTGGCATAGATGAAATGAATAGCATTCAACTACAGGCCCAAATATTGGGTTGCCGGCTGATCACATTTTTTGAAGTAGGGAATAATCTATTAACTATTTCTTATTTCATGCAAAATAATCAATTGTACTTTGAAGCAAATTTTGCTCATAATAAAACTAAATTGGATACCGGAGGCACAATTGTTGATGTTCCTCTCGTTTTAAACTATAGAATTAGTATTTTTCATCAGGCAGTTTTAAAATAAATAAATAAGTATGAAAATGTTTATGTTTTCACTAATCACACTAATACTAAATTACTCTGGCCGACAATCCCAATCGGATAAATGGTACCAGCAGCAATTTCAGAAAGCAGAATCTTTCATCGAACAGGGACTTCCCCGCTCGGCGGCTGAAGTTTACGATACTATTTTTACCAGGGCTTTGCAAGAACAAAACAAAATCATGCAAATCAAGGTGATCAACGACCGCCTGATCAGTCGTTGCTACTATGAGCCGGAGGCATTGCAGCTAGTTATAGACTTGCTCAAAAAAGATCTGCCAAAACTGGAACCACCGGTGCAACAAATTGCCCATTCGCTGCTGGGACAAATTTATTGGCAATATTACCAGAACGACCGCTGGCGCATCCTCAACCGCACCAACCTGGCCAAACCGGATAGCCAGGACGTAACCACCTGGACCGCCCAACGATTGGTAAATCAGGCTGTAGAGCATTATCAGCAATCGTTGCAGCCAGCCGGTAAACTGCAAAATATCACCAGTAAAAAGTATAAGGAAGTGCTGAAAAGTACCAGCCATCTCAATCTGCTGCCAACACTATACGACCTGCTGGCTGAGCGTGCACTTAATATTTTTAAGAATAGCGAAGCCGGTCTTACCCAACCCATGCATCCTTTTCTGCTCACCGAACCTGAGTTTTTCAACTTAGCTGATTCATTTGTACAAGTAAAGATCCAATCGGAAGATACCATCAACCTGAATTATCAGGCGATCCAACTTTATCAGGAACTTACCCGGTTTCATTTAAGGGAAAATAACCAACAGGTAATTACTCACCTGGACATGAAACGCCTGCAATTTGTGCACGAAAACAGCACCCATCCGCAGAAAGATTTTTTGCTGAAAAAGGCACTGCAAAAACTGGCTGAAACAACGACTGACCATGAAATAAAAGCGGAAGTGCTTTACAAATTGGCTTACCATTATTACCAAATGGAAAATGGTAGCACAGTAAATTATTGGCTAAAATCCATGAAGTTAAGCAAGGAAATAAGCTCAGATTTTCCGGACTCACAAGCCTTACGATATGCCCGGAATTTGATTGAAAAAATAGAAGAGCCTGCTATTTCTATACAGGCCAAGGCTCAGGTAAGCAGTCAAAAACCCTTTTTGATAAAGCTAGATTACAAAAATATTCAGTCTGCATACCTGAAACTTTATCGGATTAGCACCGAGGATTTTATGCTGAAAGATGGTTACCGACAGGATAAAGATTTTTTTGCTAAAAAGCCCTTAGTAAAATCATGGACTCAAGAAGTGCCGGTTTACAAGGATTACCGGATGCATGGGGTTGAAGTGCCGGTTGAAGGTCTGGAAAAAGGATTTTACGGTTTATTGATTTCTGATAATGCTAAGTTTGGGGATACTTCCAACCTGCAGATGACCCTCTTTAACGTGACTGATTTGTTCCTGATTTCCAAAAGTTCACCCAACGCAGAGGCAGAATTTTTAGTGACTAATGCCTACAGCGGGCATCCTGTATCGAAGGCAAAGCTGATGTTATACGGGCAGCAATACGATTATAAAAAACGAAAATACAAATTGGAAATAAAAGAAAAACTATCAACCAACCAGCAGGGAACCGCTCAACTTATAAAAGATGAGTATTACCAGCATGTGATGGTGGTAAACGATGATGATACACTAATTACCGGCTCCAATTATAACAACCAAATCAAAGATTATAGCAGAGCCAAACTACGCACCATTCTATTTACAGACAGAGCCATATACCGCCCGGGCCAGGTGGTTTACTTCAAGGGATTAACCCTCGACTGCACAGAAGATGATTGCAAACCGGTAGAAAATAAATCGGAAACAATAACCTTATACGACCCCAATCGGCAAGAACTGCAGCAATTGAAAATGCATAGCAACCAATACGGTACCTTTAAGGGCTCATTTACTATTCCTACTGGTTTGCTCAATGGTAATTTTACACTACAGGCCAATCATGGTCGCCAATCTATCAAAGTAGAAGAATATAAGCGACCCACTTTTGAAGTGAAGTTTAAAGAACCTGAGCAAAGTTTTGGGTTCAATGACTCAGTGAAAGTGAGCGGAGAAGCCATAGCCTTTGCCGGTTACCCGATTGACAATGCCTTGGTAAGCTACCGCGTGGTGCGCCGAGAGCAATCTCGCTGGTACTGGTGGTATGGCAACCAAGCCACCGAAAAGCAGGTAAGTTTTGGCCAGGTGGAAACCAACCAACAGGGTGAGTTTGAAATCACATTTTTTTCTAATGATCAGGATATCAACGATAAATCACAAATTTTTATTTATACCATCACTGCCGATGTAACCGATACCAACGGCGAAACCCGCAGCGATGAATTCGAACTGCGCATCAGTAATTCACCACTATTGGTAAAAGCTGAGATTACCTCCCAAATGAGCATGGAAGAATTAAAGAGTAGCAAAATTTCGGCTACCAACCTGAACGGGAAACCGGTGGAGGCTAACATTCATTTTGAAATGATAAAACTGCAGGCTCCAAAGCAATTACTCTTCTGCCGGCATTGGGATGCGCCCGATACCTTTTTAGTCAATAAAAAAGACTTTCGTCAAATGTTTCCTCACCGGGTGTACCAACAAGAAAATGAACCCGAACATTGGCCGGAAGGCAAAAAAATTGCTTCGACACAATTAACAAAAGATAATAAAATTCCTAACGTAACGGCGAAACCCGGCTATTATAAAATTAAAATAAAAGCCCTTACCGAGCAAGATACCGCCTGGTTGGAAAGGGTGGTACAGATAATATCAGAAGAACCGGAAAAACTTCAAAAAGTAGAAGACTGGTTCCAGGCGCGGCAAACCAAAGCGTTGCCAGGAGAAAAGGTGGAGTTTTGGTTTCATCCCCTGGCAATTGACAATCCGGTACGTTACGAGCTACTGCTTAACAATGAAGTACTGCAAAGTAAATGGCTGCATGGCGAAGGCTGGCAAAAAATATCTGTGCCGGTACGACATGAATACCAGGGCGGTTTTGCAATACAGTTGGTGCAGGTAGCCAAAGGGCATGCATTTAATCAGCTGCAGGAAATAGAAGTACCTCATGTGCAAAAACAGTTGGATCTTAAATTTACCACTTTTCGCGATAAGCTGCTACCTGGACAGGATGAAGAATGGAAGCTAACGGTGACCAACAAAAGCGGAGAGAATGCTATGGCGGAAATGGTAGCTACTCTTTATGATGCTTCGTTGGATGATTTTGCCAAACTGAACTGGACAACCAATTTTTTGAGTAAGCACCGTCATCATCAGCATGGCTGGAAGATGAGTAGCTACCTGGCTCAGGTACGCAGCTTATACAAAGTAAATCGCGGGTTGTGGCAGTGGAGTAAAACAATGCCGGTGCTTGATATAGAATTTTATTATGGTAGTTATAACAACTATTACCATAGATATCGTAGAGATATATCCGAAAAAATAAGAAGAAAGAGAGAAGCTCTGTTGGATAGCGTTATCAATCACAATGAAAAGCTTTTGCAGCAATTAGAGGAAGGAACCGCTAAACTATTATCTGGTAATGGCATTCTGAAAGGCAGGGTAATAGATGCTGAAAATGGTGATGAACTTCCGGGTGTTAATATTCACATTCCTTCGACTAACATAAGTACTGTGACGGACTTAAATGGCGAATTTAAGTTAACAGAAATACCCACAGGCATTCAATTAGTTGTAAGTGCAGTAGGTTATGAAACCCAAATAATAACAGCTAAGCGAAAATTTGTAGATATCAAACTAAAGATTTCTCTCGAAGAACTGGATGAAATCGTAGTAGAGGGATATGCAGAAAAAAAGAGAAGCGATATAACAGGAGCAATAGATGAAGTGGTATTTGAAGAAGCTGATGATGAAGGATTTTCCTCAGCTGATAAGGAAGTTTCTCTTCAAGGTAGAGTTGCTGGTGGAAATGTGACAGGTAATTTTCCTGCTCCTGTTGAACCAACACCTCTACTTGAACCAACACCCTTGCAAAATGTAGCTCCCCGCACCAATTTCTCCGAAACCGCTTTCTTTTACCCGCACCTCACCACCAATGCCAAAGGAGAAATAAAAATTAATTTCACCATTCCTGAAGCGCTTACCCGCTGGAAAATGATGGGTTTTGCCCACACCAAAGATTTTAAAACCGGCACCATCAGCAATGAATTGATCACCCAAAAGGATGTTTCCGTGATGGTAAACGCTCCTAGATTTCTACGGGAAGATGATACGCTGGAATTGGCTGCCAAAGTGAACAACCTGACCGAAAACAAGCTGCAAGGAGAAATTGAGTTGCAGCTTTTCGATGCACTCAATGAAAAACCAATTTCCGAAATGCTGCTGCAGGACGAGGCCACCCAAAGTTTCGAATTAGACTCCAAAGCCAGTAAAGGTTTGCGCTGGCAAATAGTGGTGCCAAACGATGTTCAGGCTGTAAAATACCGGGTGCTGGCCCGGGCAGGCAAACATACTGATGGTGAGGAAGCGGTGCTGCCGGTGCTGAAAAACAGCAAATTGGTCACTGAAAGCCTACCTTTTATGGTGAAAGGGGGCAAGCAACAAGACTATCGGTTCGACAAAATGCTGAACCAACAATCTACTACTTTGAAAAATCATGCCTACACCATCGAATACACGGCCAATCCCGTGTGGTACGCGGTGCAGGCCATGCCTTACCTGATGGAGTTTCCTTATGAATGTTCGGAACAGCTATTTTCCCGCTTTTTCGCCAACACTATGGCCACCGCTTTGATGAACACCAACCCTAAAATACAGACCGTTTTCCAGCAGTGGCAATCGCAGGGTTCCCAAGCCTTGCTTTCTAACCTGGAAAAGAACCAGCAGCTGAAAGAAACCCTGCTGCAGGAAACGCCCTGGGTGTTGGAAGCTCAAGATGAAGCCGAAAGTAAAAGGCGTCTGGCTTTATTCTTCGATTTGAACCAGATGAAAAACGAGCTGACTTCTGCTTTTGCCAAATTGCGCAACAAGCAAACCAGCAATGGCGGCTTTGCCTGGTTTGACGGCATGCCCGACAATCGCTACATCACCCAATATATTGTAAGTGGTTTGTCCAGGCTAAGGCAGGAAAACCTTTTGCAAACCAATCGACAGGAGGTGGAAAAGATGCTGGAAAAAGCGCATCGATACCTTGACCAGCGAATATTGGAAGACTTCGAACGCCTACTGCGACTGGCAAAAGAAGATAAAGCATTCGATATCAACGATGACCATTTGAACCTGATACAAATTCACTATTTGTATAGCAAAAGTTTGTATGCCGAAACTAACCTGAACGATGAAGAGCAAAAAGCCTATGACTATTTCCGGCGGCAAGCCAAAACTTACTGGCTCAGCAAAGGTGAATACGCGCAAGCAATGCTGGCCATCGTGATGCACCGGGCAGGGGAAACGACCACTGCCAACAAGATTGTCCGGTCACTGAAAAACAGAGCCACTTTTGATGATGATCTGGGGATGTACTGGGCCGAAAATAACCGGGGCTACTTCTGGTACCAGGCACCCATCGAAACCCATGCCATGCTGATAGAAGCTTTCCATGAGGTGGCCAAAGATACAGCCGCGGTAGAAGAAATGAAAATCTGGCTGCTGCGCAACAAGCAGACCAGCGATTGGGAAACTACCAAGGCCACCACTCAGGCAATTTTTGCCCTACTCAACCGGGGAGTGGATTTGATTAATGAAAACAAAGCGCCTACAATTGAATTGAATGGAAAACCATTGCAACAATTAAAAGAAATAAGCGCTGAGGCAGGCACCGGCTATGTGAAAACTACTTTTACTTCGCATGAAATAAAACCGGAAATGGGTAATATTTCAGTAACCAATCCAAACCAGGGCATTATGTGGGGAGCGGCCTACTGGCAGTATTTTGAGCAGCTTGACAAAGTCACCGGTGCCAATACCGATTTGCAGATAGGTAAAAAACTGTTCATAAAAAAACAAACCGAACGAGAACCGGAACTTCAGGAAATTTCTGCTAACTCACCCATTGAGGTAGGCGATGAAGTAGTGGTGCGGGTGATTATCCGCGCCGATCGCGACTATGAATACGTGCACCTGAAAGACATGCGTGCCTCCGGATTTGAGCCGATGAGTACCAATTCCGGCTATCGTTATCAGGATGGTCTGGGCTATTACGAAAGCGTGAAAGATGCCTCAATCAACTTTTTCATGGATTACCTGCGTAAAGGAAATTATGTTTTTGAATATTCCTTGCGTGCAGTACACAACGGCGACTTTTCCAATGGCATTACCACCATGCAGTGCATGTATGCGCCGGAATTTGGCGCGCATTCGGAAGGGGTGAGGGTGACAATAGGTAATTAATTAGTTAGTTTAACTTCTGGTCTGTTAGACCAGGGTAAACAATTGCTCGCTCTCCACTTTAAAAAATACTTAGCCGAGAATTATAATAATAAATCTCGGCTAATTCTTCTTTATTATCATGAGCACGATTGCCATCAATTATTTATGAGTCAGGAACAACTTTATTGTTTTATTACTGACCAAACATATTAAGATTCGCCAAGCCTTTTTTACCACCCATTTTATTCATGGTTTTCATCATTTTGCGCATATCGCCAAATTGTTTGATGAGGTTATTCACTTGCTGAATGGAGGTACCGCTACCTTCAGCGATTCTTTTCTTGCGACTCCCGTTCAGCAATTCGGGGTTACCTCTTTCTTCCAATGTCATGGAGCGAATAATTGCTTCAATTGGCTTAAATGAGTCGTCATCAATATCCAGCCCTTTCATGGCTTTACTCATGCCAGGAATCATGCCCATGAGGTCACGAATGTTACCCATTTTTTTAATTTGCTGAAGCTGAGAAAGGAAATCTTCAAAATCAAATTGATTTTTTCTGATTTTTTTATTTAACCTGCGTGCCTCGTCTTCGTCAAAATTTTGCTGTGCTCGCTCTACCAATGAAACCACATCGCCCATACCCAATATTCTTTGGGCCATCCTGTCTGGGTGAAAGGTATCAATAGCATCCATCTTTTCACCCGTACTGATAAATTTAATCGGCTTATTCACTACGGTTCGGATCGATAAAGCAGCTCCACCTCGAGTATCACCATCTAACTTAGTAAGAACTACTCCATCAAAATTTAGCTCTTCATTAAAGGCTTTAGCGGTATTTACTGCATCCTGGCCAGTCATGGAGTCAACCACGAATAACGTTTCCGAAGGGTTTAATGCTTTTTTCAGGTCGCTAATTTCTTTCATCATCTGCTCGTCAATGGCCAAACGACCAGCAGTATCCACGATTAATATTTTTTTATTGTCAGCTTTGGCAGCCTTTATGGCATTTTTGGCTATCTGTACAGCATCTTTATTATCAGGCTCCGCGTACACATCTACTCCTATCTGTTCGCCCAGTACTTTTAGCTGATCAATGGCTGCAGGCCTATAAATATCGCAAGCAGCTAGCATTACCTGGCGACTCTGCATTTTCAAATAATTGGCAAGCTTGCCTGAAAAAGTTGTTTTTCCCGAACCTTGTAATCCCGAAATTAATACTACTGCGGGATCACCCTGCACGTTCATCTCAGCTTTTTCTCCGCCCATTAGTTCGGTGAGCTCTTCATTTACAATTTTGGTGAGTAATTGTCCGGGCGAAACAGCTATTAAAACATCGCGACCAAGTGCTTTTTCTTTTATGCTATCGGTAACCTCTTTGGCTACTTTATAATTTACATCGGCATCTATTAATGCTCTTCTGATTTCTTTAACGGTGGTGGCAACATTTACTTCAGTAATTCTACCCTGACCTTTAAGCGTTTTGAACGCTCTATCTAATTTAGTACTTAAATTCTCAAACATATGCTTAAATTCTTTGCTGCAAAGATATAAAATAATGATAAACTACATGAAAAGTAACAGGCAGGGAAAATAATAAGTTTTACAAAATCATTGAAGAAATATTAAATGATGAATTTTTAGGGCCTTTTTATTAAAATTCCATTACGCCGGTAGACGAAAATAACAGGTACCTAAGATAAAATAACTTTATTAAATGAACTAATCAATAATTGATATGTTGAATTATAGAATTTTTTAATTTAAAACCACTACTTATGAAAACTTTAGCTAGATTCCTATTTGCTATTCCATTTTTAATATTTGGATTATTTCACTTTATGAATACCAGTGCTATGACTGGAATGGTACCAGGCTGGTTGCCTGGAAATGCATTTTGGGTAATAATTACGGGCTTAGCTTTAGTGGCAGCCGCTGTAAGCATGATGATTCGGGTGTGGGATTATTGGGCAAGCCTTTTACTGGCACTTATGCTTATCCTATTTGTAATAATAATACACTTACCAGGTGCTACCGAAGGAAATCAACAAGCCATGACAATGCTTTTAAAAGATACTGCCCTGGCAGGAGCTTCATTGTTGTATGCTAGTTATGTTGCCAGAAGTAAATAACTCAGGAATTAGATTTATTTACCTCACCAGCTTTTTGCAAAGCAAACTTGGTAGTAATTGGACCAACAATTTCATAAAATATTGAAGAGATGATAACTACTCCTAAATTCAAGTCAGCATAACTTTCAAACGCGGGTTTATTTTGTAATGTGAGCACGAGACCTATTACAATACCACCTTGGGATAATAGAGCCCGGGTGGTATATTTTTTTATCTTAGTTAAGTTCCTTTCTCTTTCTAAAGGATCTTTTTACTTTTTTTTCAGACCATCTTTAATAAGTCCGATCTGGCCATTTACTATTTTTAAATCAGCTGAAACATGAAAACTAGCAGCGGCCAATCTTAATGTTTTCTTTTTTCATGAATCACAACGATATGGCTATGCACTGTGGCGGATTAAAAACCGCTTACTTTGCTGCCAAAAATAAAGATAACAAAAAGCGATAATATTTCAATTACCTGCAAAACCGCCATGGTACATAAGTGATGTTGCCTGTAGTGTCCTATTCTAAGCGATATTTAGATTAGATTGGTCTAATTGCACACTGAATTTGACGTTTGCCTTCAAAGCATTGAAAACCTTTAAAATCGTTTCAATCGTCACATTCTTTGTATTGCGTTCAAGTTTGGAAATCTGCGATTTTTGAACTCCTATCAATTGTCCCAACTGTTCTTGTGTTAATTGTCGCTCTTTTCTGACTGATTTTATCATGTCTCCAAGGACTTCCATTTTAAGCTCAAATTCATATTGGTCTCTTTCAGAAGTGCCAATCTCTCCAATGTCCCTGTCCTTTAGCTGGTCAAGGGTCATCATCTTCAATTTATTGTCTTTAGTTGCCATATTTTTTAATTGTCTTAAAGTTCTAGGTATACAGCCCTAATTTTCATTGCTTTTTCAATTTCAAGTAAATATAGTAAAAAGTTGAAGTATATGGAAACTATTTTGGAGAGGATGTTTCATAATTTTTTGACTCCGTATTGATGTATTCTGATAAGGTCGTTTTTGGCCTCATTACTAAGCCTGTACTCAGCCATTCATATCAGACTTAGATTCTGCTAAGATCTGCTCTTTGGTAGCATTTGTAAAACCACTTTTCTCGGCTTTCTCGAGTTTTGCTCTAATCCAATCGATTTGCCTTTGCTGGCTTCTTGCTTGTCGGATTAAGTCATTGACAAGTTCGCTTTTACTTGAATATTCCTGACTGTCGACTTGAGATTTTAGCCATTCGTCATTCGGTTCTGTAAATGAAATACTTTGACGTGCTATAATTTATAGTTTGATGTAATTATACACCAAATATGAATCAAATGCAAGGGCGGTTATTGTTGCCAACGTCCCGGCTATGCGTTTAATAGGCAGGGGAAAAACGAAAATGCAAGCTTATGTGGCTGTTCAGCGAATGTTACTCATCCTGATTTGGGCTTTATGGCGTAAACATGAAGCCTACGATCCCGATTTTAGTCTGAAAGGAAAAGATACTTCCAGTAATGATGAGCCTAAACTCCTCTTTTTGCTTGGCTCCGAAGGAGACAATAAACAAGTAGCCCCAGTGGAAACTGAGGCTAAACAAGATGAACTTCCAGGCAACGAATCGCCTGAAGTCCTCTTTTCGCTTGAACAAAATTAGAATATTTATATTTATTTACTTGCTTTTTAAGACAGTACCTCAATTGCCAGTAGTTTTTATTCTTTCCTTATTCTTTTAATGTCAAAAAAGGTTAAATTTCTCTTTGATCCGCCACTTAGTAAGATTGTTGCATTTCCTGGTAAATGTGGTGGGTTAGCAGCTAATGTACACTCAACCATCATTCCTTGGATAGTATCCTGAAGGTCGTCTGAGTTCGGTTTACCAATGTCATAGACGAGTTCTTTATGCATTAATTCATCAAGGTTTTCTTTCTTGTAATGAAGTGGATGAAGAAAATCTGGAGGATAAATGGTCTTTTTTAATTTTTCTACCACAAAGCCCCTAGCATAATCTATGGAAGGGAAGACAATATTTTCACCCTTATTATTTTTTACTTGCTCTTCTAAGTTTAGGTCATTTGGTTGTTCATTTTTTATAAATGCGACAAATTGATTGTCTTTTTCTTCAATTCCGTTTTCTGTGTCGATCCGAACATTATCAATGGTCAAGTAAATTATTTGTCGGTTAATTTCGAGTCTTTCTTTCATTTTGTTCTTTTTTAAATTACACACAACGGTTTGGCATGGGAATGTCTTGAAAGTATAGTTCCAGCTTCATCGGCATATTTTTTTTGATTTGATAGGCTAACAAATTCCCCATTAAACCTTAAAACCTACACCCTTTTCACCCTTTTCTTACATCTATATAACCAACCACTCAC